>JAUVKN010000307.1 GCA_030596245.1 Bacteroidia bacterium
GGGAGTATTCATGGGCGGTTTGATGGGTTTGATCTGTTGGGTCGTGTCTACAACAGGCTCAAAAACCCGTATCATGAGTGGCATACTCAATGCAGTATCGTTTATGTCACCTGCAGAATAGAACACCTGTTGTGCGGGTACCAGTTGTATCCCCGCTTCAAAACTTGTGATCATGTAACTCTGATCCATCACTTTTCTTCCTTCAATCACCATCGTATCGGATGAAATAGGGAAAAGTACTTCAAGATTCTTGCTAAGCGTATCCCTAACAGCGGGAAACCGGAACTCAACATTTTCCATTGCTTCCACATGAATGGTAAAGACCACCTGGTCCCCAATCATCATGGAATCGCTTTCGATATATGATATCACACTGATAAGCTGTGCGCTGGTACAGGGAACCACCAGGTATAAAAGAGATGCTATCACAGCAATTCGAAGAGAATTCATATTATCTTTTCTTAAACAACCACATTAAAGGTTTTACATAATCCTCTCCTGTGCGTAATGAGACGCTGTCTACCCCAGCCCTGGAGAATATCTCACCCATCATTTCCACATGGCTTTCCCACTTCATGACATAACTCTCCCGGACCCGGCTCCTTGAGGTATCGATCCATCTTTCCCTGCCCGATTCCGCATCAAGTACCCTGATAAGTCCCACCGATGGCATGGAGGTTTCCCGACGGTCATAGATATGAAGTGCTGCAACATCATGCTTGTTATTGGCCACCTGTAAGGATTTTGAATAACCTTTATCCCTAAAATCAGATATCAAAAACGCCGTACAGCGTTTCTTGATTGCATTGGTAAGAAATCGAAGACTCTCGGATATATCTGTACCCTTGCTCTGAGGTTGAAATTCCAATAACTCCCTAATAATCCGAAGTATATGCTTACGTCCCTTCTGAGGAGGAATAAATTTTTCAATGCGGTCACTAAACAAGATCACACCGATCTTATCGTTGTTTTCAATGGCTGAAAAGGAGAGCAGGGCTGCAATCTCAGTGATAAGGTTGCGCTTCAACTGCTCCTGAGTACCGAAATCACCTGAAGCGCTCAGATCGATCAGCAACATCACGGTGAGTTCACGCTCCTCCTCAAACACTTTCACATAAGGATGGTTGAAGCGGGCGGTTACATTCCAATCGATGGTACGGATATCATCACCATACTGATACTCCCGCACCTCGGAAAAGGTCATTCCCCTTCCCTTGAATGCACTATGATATTCTCCGGCAAAGATCTGTCTGGTCAGTCCCCGGGTCTTTATCTCAATCTTGCGTACTTTCTTTAAGAGTTCCTTTGTTTCCACTGTCTGTTGTTCAACTATGTCAGCTCATTTTACTCTTTCCTGGTTTCACGCAGTGTAAAATACCACTCTTGCTTTATCAGACTCACCTGGAAAGTATCTGCATCCTGTATGTATTCCCATTGTGAGTCCCCTACCTTCTGAAATTCGAACGTCAGCTCCTCCAGCACTTCATCAAATTCGGAGTAATCACACACAAGTTTGGAGGTTTTACAGATATCTTCGTCAGTAAAATGAAGGATCCATGTCCTGGTCCTCATGCCATTGACATATTTCAAATAGTTGAACCGTTGTTTCACAACTGTATTGTCCTTTCTGAATTCTTTGTACTCCCTCTTAACCCTCTCCTGAATCTCCAACTTGGTCATTCCAATCATAGACTGCGCTTTCACCAAGGTGCAGACGCTAAGCAATATTACAGGTATGATCACTTTTAATTTCATATATTCCAGGTTATATCAACAATATGAACCCATTCTGTTCCTATGGCACTTCAACATTATTCAGTATTTCAGAAATAATGCTCTCTGTGGTTATATTTTCAGCTTCCGCTTCATATGTTAATCCAATCCGGTGCCTCAACACATCATGGCATATGGCCCTGACATCTTCAGGAACCACATAGCCCCTTCGCTTTATAAAGGCGAAGGCTTTGGCAGCTCTCGCCAGGTTTATACTGGCTCGAGGTGATGCTCCGTATTGAATAAGGGGCACAAATTGTGCCAATCCGGCCTGCTCCGGATTCCGGGTAGCAAATACAATATCAAGAATGTAATTCTCGATCTTCTCGTCCAGATAGACCTCTTTTACCACCCCCCTTGCACTCATGATATCTGCAGGTTTCAGAATACGGTTCGCACTGGGAAACTCCTTGGAGAGGTTCTCCCTTACGATAAGCTTCTCCTCTTCCCTGCTGGGATAGGTCACCACCACCTTCATCATAAAACGGTCCACCTGAGCCTCAGGCAAAGGATAGGTCCCCTCCTGTTCGATGGGATTTTGTGTTGCCAGAACAAGGAAAGGACGCTCCAGTTTATAAGTTTCTTCGCCAATGGTTACCTGTTTTTCCTGCATCGCTTCCAAAAGCGCACTCTGGACTTTGGCTGGTGAGCGGTTAATCTCATCTGCCAGGATTAAATTCGCAAAAATAGGTCCCTTCTTCACAATGAACTCCTCCTTCTTCTGGCTGTAGATCATGGTCCCAATCAGATCGGCCGGCAACAGATCGGGTGTAAACTGTATCCTGCTGAAATTGGCATCAATGGTCTGGGACAGGGTTGTTATGGCCAGTGTTTTGGCCAGTCCGGGTACACCTTCCAGCAAAATATGTCCATCCGACAACAAGCCGATAAGGAGCCGTTCAACCAGGTTTTTCTGTCCTATGATCACCTTCTGAATCTCCAGGGTGATAAGGTCGACAAACTCGCTCTCCTTTTTTATCCTTTCATTGAGCTCTTTGATGTTTACGTCCTGATTCATATATGGCATCTTTTAATTAGAAATTATCTTAATAAGTACTATCTTGAAATTAGTCAACAAAAATAGTCCCGAAAAAGAGCATAAGAAAGAGGTTGGGGGTTAAAAAATGTTAAGAAAAAGGTAATTTTAGGAAATTGACTCTCCCCGCAGCTTGCTGCGGGGAATCATCGATTAATATATTGTTTTATTTGTGCTCGCTAACCCCGAAGTAGAACTTCGGAGAATGCGCGAGCGTAATTCATACAGCTTCATGCCCAGGTATTTTATCCATATGGCTTATGACGGTGCGGACTACCACGGTTGGCAGGTCCAACCAAATGGCAAAACGGTCCAGCAGATCATTGAGAATGCATTCACAACTATTTTGAGAGAGAATATTTCTGTAACCGGGGCAGGACGTACAGATACGGGCGTACACGCCTCTTTTTTTGTTGCGCATTTTGATACTTCCTCATCTCAGGAAATCAAGAGAGAGCAATTCATCTTCAAATTGAACCGTTTTCTGCCTCCCGACATTGTGGTATACAAAATAGAAGTGGTACCCGATGAAGCACACTCCCGCTTTTCGGCCATTTACCGGACCTATCACTACCATATTAGCACTATAAAGCCGCTTTTCAACAGAAATTATGCCCATTTTGTCCATGGGATCCTTGATACTGATGAAATCAACAGGTGTTGTGATTTTATTATGAAATCAACCGATTTCACAAGCTTTAGCAAGCTTCACACCGATGTTAAAACCAACAATTGCAAAGTGATGCATGCTGAATGGAACTCTGTGGAGAATGGTTATCTTTTTGAGATTAAAGCAGATCGATTCCTTCGCAATATGGTCAGGTCCCTGGTTGGAACGCTTCTTGATGTGGGACAAGGGAAACTGGACATGGAAGGATTCGTCAAAATCATGGAAGCAAAGGACCGCAGTCAGGCAGGACAATCAGCCCCGGCACATGGCCTGTTCCTGGTTGATATCGGTTATGAAGAGTTTTAATCCCGGTTCAAGCGGGCCCTGAATATTTCCTGACCATCCTCTTCCCTTGTTGCAACGAAGAAAGCAGGATTCACCGTGCTAATCCCGGATTCACCAGGTCCACTGATTAAAATGTCATCTCCCAGGAGCGCCTCATGCATGAAATTGATCTCGATCTCCCTGATCTCCCGATCTAAGTTAAATTCATTTGTGGCAGAATCTATGCACCATTCCATGTACTTCACATTGTTCACATGCCCCATGATATCCAGGTCGGAGAATACCACCTTTTGACGATTCAGAACTTTCATTTCATCAGGAAGCATAATCTTTTCAAGCTTCGCATCAAATACAGATTCATCACCTCTACCGTGATGTAACACGTCTTCTGTGGGTCTGACGGGTCTTCTTGTCCGGCTATCCAGGATCAACCATGCACTGCTGGCAACTCCGAGTATCACACCTGACCTATCCTTAACAGTGAAGTCTCTAAGTCCAAAAAGCCGGTCCATTCCTTTGTGCCATGTTTCAACATTCACCTGGTCATCCCAGCCAGGATAACGGTTCATCCGAATTCTCATCCGGGAGAGGACCCACATGGTTTTCCTTTCATTCATATCATCGTAACCAAAACCCAGCTGACCTGCATGATGATAGGCCATCTCCTGGAAGAAATTGGCCATGCTGGTAAGCCTTGCCTGACCCTTTGGATTAAGGTCATAGGAAGAGATTGAGAACTCCTTTGAAAACTTATTCACCATTCCAAATTAAATATCCCTGGATCCTAACTTACTAACATATACTAACTAACTAACATATATTAACTTTTCCTATTCCATATTTCCCATGATCCTTCCGCCTGATATACCAGCATATCGTAACCATTGACGATGGTGGCCCCCTTCTCCTCTCCCTGTGACAGGAACCTGGTTTTTCCAGGATTATACACC
>JAUVKN010000235.1 GCA_030596245.1 Bacteroidia bacterium
TCACTGGAGAAAGATCCTTCAAAGGTGATTCCTGAAGTTGTGAAAACAGAGATTGCAGTTGACATTGTACAGGATCAGATGTCGGCCTCTCTTCCCTGGGCAGCTCTTTCGGTTCCAAGACTGGCAGAGAGTGTCGGAATATACCATACCAACCCGGAAATTTTCTATTTAACAAAAGACCCAAGACTGGGAGAATATCTTGACGATGTTTGGGAAGGGCTCTACTTATTGGAAGAGAGACCTGATGGAAACAGAGATGATGTATCGAGTTTTGGTCGCTCTAAGAATATTATTGGCACACCAGATCTGTTGGATGAAATAGTGGACGATCATGATAATCAGGTGGAACAGGACCATTTTTTGAAGTGCAGATTAATGGATGTCTTCATTGGAGATTGGGACAGGCATGAGGATCAGTGGAGATGGGCCGGATTTAAGGAGGGTGATGAGACGATCTACCGGTCTGTTCCAAGAGACCGGGATCAAACATTTTTTCTGAACGAAGGTGTTTTCCCATGGATGTCGAGCAGAAAATCTGCTGTCAGAATAAATCAGGGATTTGATTATGAAATAAAGGATATGGCCGGACTTGTTTCTCAGGGGAGGTGGCTTGACAGACGGTTTCTAAATGAACTGACACTGGATGATTGGCTTGAAACCGCTTCAAACATGCAAACCCAGCTTACGGATGAGGTCATCGAAGCAGCTGTATACGATATGCCGGAACAAATAGCTGAAATGAAGGGGGCTACGATCATATCCAAGCTACAAGTGAGGAGAGATAAGCTACAGGAATTTGCCACAACATACTACTCCATTATTTCCAGTGAAGTAGATATTGTAGGATCTGATAAAAGCGAACGTTTCCAGGTTGAAAGACTAAATGATACTGAGACAAAAGTGACGGTTTATTCTTTGAATAAGGATGGCAAAAAAAAGAAGAAGTATTATCAAAGGACATTCAGACATTCAGAAACAAAAGAGATCAGGTTGTACGGCCTGAAAGGAAAGGATGAATTTCATGTTTCAGGAGAAGTTGATACCGGAATAAAAATAAGGATCATTGGCGGACCACAGAAAGATGAGATTAAAGATAAATCAGAGGTTAAAGGATGGTCAAGGAAAACACTTGTATATGATGATGAAAAATATGTGTACCGGTACAATGCATTCAATTATAGAAAAACGATCCCCCTTGCCTTTGTTGGATACAATGCTGACGACTTCGTCGTTTTAGGTGCAGGCTTAATGATGACAACCCATGGATTCCAGAAAGTACCCTACGCTACCCATCACCAGGCAGTCGCCAGGTATGCTTCAGCTACAAATGCCCTGGAGTTTATTTACGACGGCATCTTTACCTCGGCATTAATGGGCCTGGATTTTCAACTACACCTTGACATCAGGGATCCCAGGTATACACAAAACTATTTTGGATTGGGGAATGAAACCGAACAGGGTTCAGATGATAAAGATTATAATCGGGTAAGGATTGGTCATTTAGGCATACATCCCGAATTAAGTAAAACCATCAATAATCATACTTTCTCAGTCGGGTTGTTTTATCAGCAGTATAATATAGAGGAAACCCCCGAACGGTTCATTTCCGATATTCCAGCTAACGGATTGGATCCGGAAATTTTTGAAAACCAGGATTATACCGGAATAAATGCACGTTATCAATATGATACCAGAAATTCTCAAACACTTCCAACCCGAGGATTGTATTGGAATACAAATGCGTCTTTTTACTATGATCTGGACAAAGCCGGAAAATCATTTAACCAGTTTAACTCAGAATTAAGCCTATTTATGAGTTTTAAAAAACCCTACAGGACAGTATTTGCATTCAGGGTTGGAGGGAGCGCGAATATGGGAGATTATGAATTTTTTCAGGCCAGTTCGCTGGGAGGAAAAACCAACCTCCGGGGTTACAGGGCCACACGGTTTTCAGGTGATGCATCCTTATATCAGAACTCAGAAATACGGTTTAAGCTATTCAAGTTCTCCACTTATATATCCAAGGGAGAACTTGGGGTCCTGGCTTTTAATGATATTGGCCGGGTCTGGCTTGAAGGTGAAAATTCCAACCGTTGGCATCACGGCTATGGAGGTGGAATATGGGCCTCTCCATTCAATATTGCTGTATTGTCCGCAACTTATGAGCGGTCAAAAGATGAGTTGGCCGGACTTTTCTCTCTGAGATTCAAATTTCTGTTTTAGCATTTTTCAGGTACAAGGGAATGAAAAATTTTCCTACAGATACCATAATCGGACTAATCGTGGGCGCAAGTACCGGGATACTCATTCCACATCTTCATAAGATAACCAAGTCCAACCTGACAATTGTACCATTTGGAGGTCAGCTTAACGGACTCCTTATCATTAAGTTTCTAAGGGAAATTTAAGCTCCCAGCGATTTTAAAGCTTCATATACCAGGAACGCCGGCCAGACCAGCGCCTTAAGAAAGCCAAAAACCCCAAGCCAGAAACCGGTGGCGGTTGAAATATAGTATACTGCAGCACCAATGATTCCAACCCCGTAAACAGCACTTGCCGGGGCATTGTTCTGAACATCTTTTTTCATGATAATACTTTTTTGATGGGTAATAACGCAAGCCTAAAATTACTTAAATTTAGGCCTTGTACCTGTAAGGACAATATTTTTTATTCGGGTTGCATCTGACATCTGATAAATTTATGGTATGGTAAAAATATATTTCTGCGGATCCATCAGGGGAGGGAGACAATTGGCGGTCACTTATGCAAATTTCATCAAGATGCTCCAGGAGCATGGGAGGGTGCTTACAGAACACCTGGGTGATGACGAACAGATCCAGCGTAAGGATCGAATACTTCCCGATCGTGAGATTCATGATCGTGACCTGCAATGGATCGTTGAATCGGATGTTGTCGTAGCAGAAGTGACCGTACCCAGCCTGGGAGTGGGGTATGAAATAGGACGGGCCATTGAAATGGGAAAGCCCGTCCTCTGTCTTTTCTATGCCGGATCAGCGCAGCCGCTCTCTGCAATGATTGCAGGAAGTGATGCGGTGGAGATGTGCAATTACAGAGATATGGAAGAGCTAAAAGATATCTTTGAGCAGTTTATCTCCCGGAATGCTCCTCGTCGTATTTCTTGATTTTCATCAGCGCTGTCTGTTCGGCATGGTCATACATTTCACGGATGAAGTCATCATGAAAATTAAAGGTCCTCTCCTCCATGGTCATTGAGTCCAGCCTGTCGAACAGCATGGCTTTGGCCTGTTCGATATCCTTTCCATAGATATGGTATGAGTCTGCCTGCCAATTCATTCTGCCCAAACGCACCTCTTTTCCGCATCGACGGCTTATTTCATCTGCGATCACTTCCCTGTTGAACCGGATAAATCCGAACATGTTCATGAAACTGGCTCCCCATGCATCATTGCTTCTGAACCGGATGTTGCAGTTTAGCCACTGCACCCCGGCTTCATCCTCCATTATCCTGTACCAAAGCGATTGCAGGCATGGCGGATCGTAAACCTGGAGGTCATGGTTGGGCATCCAGGTGATCATTTGCGCCTGCCTGGTGAAAGGCTGGTCAACCAGTTTTTGAATGACATGCTCCACCTGGTCTATTTGAAAACCTACATCTTTCCTGACCTTATTACCGTTTTCCGATGCCAACTCTTTCCAGGATCCATACCGTTGCAGCCTTCCATGATAAGTGTACTCCCACCGGGTATCCTGTGGATCATTCATATTTTTTACCCAATGATCCTTGAAGCCCTTAAGCTCCATCACATATTCCTTAAGTTCATCAATCCCACCGGGAAAAGCCTGATGGATCATGGGATCGGTTTCGGGATTCAGGACTGTTGCATTCAGGGTGCAATCCAGACTGAGGGGATCACCGGGTTTGTCATACTGAGTTTTAAAACGGATCCCTTCTTTGTAGAGTTTCACCAGCGCGGCTTCATAAGTTTCAGCCAGTGAATCCCCGGTGACGTGGAGTACAGGAATGTTATTCATTTTCTGAGGAGGTTTCCATAAAGATATGGATCAATCAGATCATAGCCAATTATATGAGCAGAACATCTGTCATAATTTCAGATGATTTTGTCGAAGAAGTTAGCCTATCCTGACAAATAATTTAATTGTATAGCGCTATATTTAAATAAAATTTAAATTCTATGTTACAGAAAGAGGCGATCCTTAACATCAAGAATGTCTATACAGGCAATGCATTTCAAACCAATACCGGATACTATATTGGAGCCGGATCGGAAACAGAACCGGTGGTTTACCTTTATGATCTGGCCAATCAAAAAATGGATTTGCTGGATGACTGTCCGGGTGGAATGATGAGCTTTATACCCGTTCCCGGACATGGCGGAAGCTATGTGTCCATCATGGGGCTGTTTCCGCCATTTATAGGAAAAGAAGCTGGAGTATTTTTACATCAACAAACGCAACAGGGCTGGAAGACAATGAAAGCTATGGAACTGCCCTTTGCACACCGATGTGAAATTATAAAGTATGAAGGAGCCAATTTCCTGGTTGCGGCGTCGGTGAGCAGATACAAAGAAAATCCGGCTGACTGGACCCGACCGGGCGAACTACATATAATCTCCCTTCGGGACAATCTGTCACCACCCTGGAAATCAGAGATTATCGATTCGGGAATAACCCGCAACCATGGAATGATCCGTACCATCATCGACGGGACAGAAAGCATCTGTGTATCTGGTGCTGAAGGGGTCTTCAAAATAGTACCGGGAAAAGAAGGAGCGTGGGAGGTGAAAGCTATTTTTAACAAAGAGGTCAGTGAAATGACCTTTCTTGACCTGGATGGAGATGGGTTTAGTGAGCTGATAACCATTGAACCATTTCATGGAAACACCCTGAATATTTACAAAAAACAGGGAGCTGAATGGGAGCTGAAGTTTAGTGATTCACTCTCCTTCGGACACGGCCTCAGCAGTGGGTTTTTTAATGATGCGCCTGTAATAGTTGTTGGGAACAGAGCAGATTCCCTAGCCCTTGAAATATTTACTATAAATGACCTTTCACAAGGACTTGTAAATCGTGTAGTTATAGAAGAAGATGCCGGACCAACCCAGACACAGATTTTCTCCTACAAATCCAAAGATTATATTTTAAGCACCAACCAACGAAAAAATGAGGTGGCCCTTTATACCGGGACGCTGGATTAATTTATAGTCCGGGTGGTTGGACTACTTTCTTTTTACCTGAACTCCGGCTAGTTTTTCGTGGTACTGGATCAAACCCCCATGATCGTCTTCGGCTTTACCATCTGCCTTAAGTGCCTTCATAAACTCCATTATCTGCGTGGTAAGAGGAATGGGAGCATCTATCTCCAGGGCAGTATCACGCACATTGATCAGGTCTTTGGTGTGCATCCTGATAGGTCCGCCAGGTTTGAAATTTCGATCCAGTACCAGGGGCATCTTGGCATTTAACACGGTACTTCCCGCCAGTCCCCCTTTGATAGCTTCAAACACTTTTTCACTGTCTACCCCTGCTTTTTCTGCAAACACCATGGCTTCCGACATGGCAGCCAAGTGTATGGCCACCATGATCTGGTTGGCCAGTTTGGTGATGTTTCCACTCCCGATATCTCCAACCAACATGACTGAAGCTCCCATGCACAGAAGGAGATCCTTCACAGCGTTAAAAACACTCTCCTCCCCACCAACCATGATGGAAAGTGTACCGTCAATGGCTTTTGGTTCTCCACCGCTAACCGGAGCATCAAGCATTTTGATTCCTTTTTCAGCAGCGATCTTTGATAGCTTAATGGCAACCATTGGAGCGATGGAACTCATATCGATAATGACAGATCCCTGTTTTGCCCCTTCCAGGATACCCTGTTTGCCACTGATGACTTCCTCTACCTGGGGGGAGTCGGGAAGCATGGTGATAATCACATCAGATTGTGATCCTATCTGGGCAGGATGGTCAGCTTTTTGAGCGCCTGCCTTTGTAAGTTCCTGAACCAGCTCCTGTACAATGTCATATACTACCAGGGAATAACCTGCTTTTATCAGGTTAAGCGCCATGGGTTTTCCCATGACTCCCAGTCCGATAAATCCAATATGTCTTTTCGGGTTATGCATCAGCTTCGTTTCAGCTTCATGATCTCGCTGTGGTGGCTGACCACCAACTTTTCATATTTTTCGCGGGAACTTTTTTTGTGGGCCTCAAACTCATTCCGAATTTCATCAAACTCCTTTTTTGTCTGAACCGTTACAATCCTGGTTCGTTTGTAAAGAAGAAAGAGGCTCACTGCCAGCACAGCCAGGCCCAGGATGATAAACCACACAATGGTGTTATAAAGGATCTTATTCAATTGCATACCCAGGAAGGAGAAGCTGTCCTTGTTCCTGATTGCCTCGTCACGTTCATTTTTTGCCCTGCCCAGATCGGAATTCAGCGTTTCAATCTGAAAATTCCTTTCTGTGAGTCTGCTGTTCAATGTGGCGATCTCCAGTTTGGCTTCATTCAATGAATCCAGGGCGTTTCTTTTCATTTTAAGGAAAATATCCTCTCTAATTGCTCTGAAATCATTGTAGATTCTGGTTCTCTCCTGGATATAAGTCAGCTGTGATTCAAGGCTGGCGGTATCCAGAATTACCGGTGTCACATATTGTGCGTTCAATGATTGTACACTAACCATTGAGAGGCAGAATATTGCCAGAATGGTGGCGGTTGATAAATAGATAGATTTCATCATGTTCGCTTCTTCTGTTGAAAGAACGAATTTAGGAAATATATATGATCTCACCCCATACATTTTGAGATGATATCAAACAGACCCCCCTCCATGATGAGAAATTAGCGAGGCAAGGTGATTAATATATTCATTTTGATTACAGGTACTTATGGTACTCCAGGGGCAGATCAAGGTATTTCCGGTACCGTTCTGCATCAGGCCCAAAGGCTTCTGCCGATTTATCCTG
>JAUVKN010000006.1 GCA_030596245.1 Bacteroidia bacterium
CCAGCCTCATCTGACCCCTTTTATAATCCGAGCTCAGTTGCTTCATCCGCTCCTCGTAGGCCTGAGCTGTGGGACAGTGGTTCGCTGAAAAAACAATGGTCAGCACTTTCGCATCGCTGAAACTATTCAGGGTATAGGTTGTCCCATCGATCCCTTCCAATTCAAAATCCGGAGCAGGTTCTCCTATGCTCAGGGTTTCTGCATCCTGTGCCCTGAGTCCCAGGGTGACAGTCAGGATTGCACTCAGTATAAGAATTTTCATCATCTGTTCAGTTTATTTTAAATCAAGCACTTTCAGACTTTCAACTTTATGACTTTCGACTTTCAGACTTTCGACTTTCAGACTTTTTTTCGGGTTCTTCGGGTTCGCCTCAGGTCCTGTGGTTGCGCCTCAAATCCTCTGGTTTCTCTTTTTTCTATTCCACGGTCTTATCCATTGGCATTCCAAGCTTTTCATACAGGTTTCTCCTGCCAGCCTTATCCTTTGCAAGCACCTCCTGCGCATGGTGTGCCACCTCAACAGCCACTCGCCTGGGTACCACAACAACCCCGTCGCCATCGGCCACCACAACATCCCCCGGGCATACCAGCACACCCCCAACCGAGATGGGCCGGTTTACCGACTCCAGTTCATTGCGCCCGGGCCGGATCCCCCTGCCCTTCTCCCTCAGGTAGAGTGGGAATTCCTCAATTGCCACTTCATCCGTATCCCTTGAAGAGGCATCCGTAACCACTCCAATGGCACCATGATCCTTCCATGTCAATACGTTGTTGGAACCGATGGAACCAATATCCTTCTCCTCCACATCGTCGATGACGATAATGACACCGTTATGAATAAGGGGAACAAAAGCTTCCGAGGAGTAAGAACCATAGAAATTCCCCTCCCAACCGACAAAGTCCTCCCCTGGTTCGGGACGGTCACTCTTTTGCGTGGGAACATAGCGCACTGTAAGTGCAATACCCCTGATGATATGGGACAACTCCTGGTAGTTGACCCAGGAGGGATGAATTGCCGGGTCCACCAGTCCCTGACCGGGAAATCCGGCCATATCCAACCCATCCGATACATCAGCCACCCGCAATCCCTGGTAGAGCTCCAGGATTTCCAGATCTTCGGCTTCGGTATACCAGGTGGTCTCCATAAAGTTATACCCGAACATCATCTCCGACAGATCGGCTTTCTGTGCAAATCCACTTATGGATAAAGTCAGCAACATTACAAGAATCAGTTTTGATTTCATGGTTTTTCAATTACAGCATTATTAGTTTATCTCTTATAATCAGGTCATGGCTGGATTCATCAACCAATGGTCCTGCTTCTGAAGGAACAATGGTGATGTTTGTCACTGTGACAAACTTTGACAATAGCCTGATGTACCTCACCTGGTAACCGCAGCTGTTTTCCGATATTTCCCAGGAATTCAGGGGCCAGCTGGTATTGAAATCCTTGTAGGACTTCTGTGATGGCTGATCCCTGGGGGGAGATATGGATTCGGAAAAGCACTCCTGATTAACTGAAGATGAGCCACAGCCGGAAGGGCAGCAACCGTCCCAGTCATACCTTGGGTTCGGTCCCCCGGTCAAATACCCCGGAGCAGGACCATAGGTAGATTCACCCACCCTGTCCCAGAGCGGACTGCCATTGGAAAACCATGCGTGGAAAAACTCATTCACACTGTTATCGGCGCCATAATCATACATGTTGGAAAGATAAACCATATTCAGTGGATTGACTCCGTGCAAGTTGTGGATGTAGGCCTCAGCCCCCTCCCTGGCCAGGGCTGTGATGCCCTCATCCAACCCGAATGTGATCAGGTTATAGTTCATACTGCCCTGGGATGATTTCACTCCGTTGCTGCCCCAGGTATAGGTCTTGGTATGTGCCAGGTATGGATCCTTGTTGCCGGTATAGGCTGCCAGGTTTTCAGACCCATTGACCACCGCATTCAGGTAAACATTCCTGATATTGTCCTGGATCGCAGGTGTGCCATCTGTCAGGGTGGTATAATAAAGCAGCACCTCCTGTGTCAATGCTTCAAATGGGTTGGCATAACCATTATTAGCAAATATTCTGGCCTTCTGGTAATGGTTGTCAAAATAATCCCTGAACTGCGCATCGCCTGTCTCTCCAAACAGATAACAGGCTGCTTCCAGCCTGGCCATCTCCCTGCCGTAATCATTCACCTCCTGTTGTCCCGCACCCAAACCTTTCGATCCATAATCCGAATTGTTGTTATAGAATAAGGAATCGGGGTACACCACAGCCCACTCCCAGGCCAATAAGGCCCTTGCAAGAAGAGTATCTGCATAGTTGATCAATCCTTCTGTGCGATACACCCTGGATGCCAGTGCAAAAGCTGCCGAAGTATTGAGGGCCGACGAACTATTGGGCGGACCATAGTAGCTGGGATCCGCAGCAGATGATGGAGGGCTTGCATGGGCCTCACCTACAATGCTTAATACACTTCCATCTGCCTGCTGCATCCGCAACAAGTGGTCGATGCCCCAGATGGCTTCATCCAGGATATCCGGCATGCCGTTCCCCGACTCAGGAATGTTGTAATCATCCCCCCAGGCATCGGGCTTCTCCATGTAGGCCTTCATAAATTCCACCACATAATTGGCATTCCAGTTGGTATACTTGTTAAAGTCGCCAGCATCATACCATCCTCCGCTTACATCTTTTTCCGAAGCCGGATTTAGTTTATCAAAAAAGGACCGGCAATTATTGTCCTGCAGGTCACCCACATGGCTGGCTCCATCTGCCCAATGCTCCCCTGCGTATTGAGCCTCCTTTCGAAATCCTACCCGCTGGTAGAAAAATGATCGCATGGCCTGCCTGAGCACTTCATTATACACATTGTGGGCAATCTCAAATTCATAGGATCGCACATTTCGTTCCTCATCCAGGATGTAGTAGGTGCCAGACTCTGTAACTTCAGAAAAATCAAATTGCCATGCTTTATCTCCAGAAGAAGCATCGATGGCACCTCCTCCCCAGATTGTCTGCTTAGCTCTGTATACTTTCTCACCATTTTTGGCATTCACCACCACATACCAGGTACCCGGTGAAAATGATTCTGCTGCATCGAAACCTATCTGCGGGTCCCTGACAACCGCCACCTTCCTCGACCCGGGCTGATACCCAAACTGGTCAATTACGATATACTTGGAAATATCCTGCGCCATCAACCCGGCACTACCCAGGATCAGCAACAATAAAGAGAATCTTATTCCAGTCACTTTCAAACTTTAAAACTTTCAACTTTCCGGCTTTCGACTTTAAGACTTTCAAACTTTCAAACTTTAAGACTTTCAAACTTTAAGACTTTCACACTTTCAGACTCACAGCTCCCATCCTTCGCGGTATTCGCGGTACAAATACTTGTTGGCCTCCTCAAGGTTGGTGATCTTCATATGCTCTAAATCATACTTAATCTTCTTACCTGCCCGTAAGGCCACAGCTCCCAGCAATATGGTTTCTGTGACCGGCTGTGCTTTCAGGAAGGTGCCTGGAGATTCAGTATTGTTTTTAAATGCTTCGATCCACGCCCGTTCATCCCGGTTGGTCTCCTCCTCAGGAGGTTTGGCTGCACCGGTAAATTCGATCATTCTCTTTTCAGGAATAAGCATCGGGCTGGCACCATGGAAACTGGCCAGGATTTTACCCTTATCTCCCACAAACATCATTCCTTCTCCGGGCAACTCCTTGCCATCGGCATCCAGTTCATCCGGGGTCATTGGTTTCATGCCTCCGTCATACCAATATAACTTAAAGGGTGGCAACATCTCCTGCTTCGGAAATTCAAACTCCACGATACAGGAGTGAGGGAAGGCCACATTGTTTCTTTCCCCCTTGCTCACATTGTTCTCAACGATACAGGTGGTGGTACCATAGGCCCTGGCACTCAGCGGCGCAGAATCGATACCGAATTTCAGGAAAAGAGGCCAGAGGCTGTAATGCCCCATATCCGCGATGCTCCCTCCACCAAAATCATACCATCCACGGAATACTGCGTTGGTATAATTGGGGTGGTAAGGACGATCAGGTACAGGACCCAACCACAGTTTCCAATCTAAACCATCAGGAACCGGGGGAGTCTCTTTTGGATTGGAGGTCCACTGAGGCCAGACAGGCCGGTTGGACCAATTGTGGATCTCTGTCAGCTCTCCAATGGCTCCTTTTTTGATCCAGTCGAGTGCAACTCCCAGTCCGCTTCTCTCATTCCAGGCCAGCAAATGTGTGCTTACTCCGGTTTTACGTGCTGTGTCAATGGTCAGTCGTGCCTCATGCATCCTGTTGGCAATAGGCTTATGGATCACAACATGCTTCCCCTTTTTCATGGCTGCAATGGATACTGCAGCATGCAAATGGTCGGGTGTCATCACCTTCACTGCATCAATGTCTCTCTCCTTCTCAAGCTGCTCCCTGTAGTCAACATAAGAGGTGCAACCCTTATATTTACCGGAACCCATCTTTTTTCCATAATATCTCTCGATCAGCTCCCGACCAACATCTCTGCCACCGGGGATACCCTTCATACCCGATCCCCAATCGGGCTCATCCAGGACACGGCGAACCGTATTTCGAATCCCATTGGGCGACCAATCCACATAATTGGTGCTGTATTTGTTAGGATCACATACAGAGGTAATTTGCACATCGGGCTGGGCAATCAGGCTTGCCATCTCCCTGATTCCCTGCGTACCACATCCAATGTAAGCGATGTTTAACTTGTCACTGGGGGCCGTATGATTAAGCCCGCCAAGCACATGTGAGGGAACAATGGTAAAAGCTGTTGCTGCAGCGGTTGTCCCCACAAATTCCCTTCGGGAAATTTTCTTTTTTTGTTTCATGTGTTGTTGGTTTTAGTTGGTTTTAGTTGGTTTATCTGTGTTGTAGAGAGATTTTTTTTATTGCATTCACTTGCATAAAGGTATGATTTCAGTCAATTAATAAAAAATGCAACAGATTGCAATGGCAATCAGACCAATCCTGAAAAAAATTTCATATATTGCTTCTTATCATTTATTAATTAAAACTATAAACATTATGAGGCAGAAACTACTACTGTTTTTAATGATGGTCTCTTTCGGCATGTTGTATGCTCAGGACACCATCAGGACTTTGGTGATCACAGAGCTCAGGTATGACCGTGCCGACCACGCCTACATTGAAATTACCAATATGGGCGTTGATGCAGTCAACCTTTCCGAATTCGAATTGCTCATGTTGACTCCCTGGAATCCGTTTCCGGATGGAGCGATGTGGCCCACTGAACCCCACCGGGTAGATAACCAGTGGATGATGTTACCCGACCAGGCACTGGCCCCGGGTGAATCATTTGTTCTGGCTACCTTCCATGACTACGAGGAGGAGCAATATGTGAAAGAGATGAATGAGTTTGGTTACTCCTACGATTATGGCCCACATGTAACCAAACCGGAGTTTTATGACCTGGCCGATATCCAGCTGCACAGATCGGAAGCTCCTTTCCCGGATCCTACCGACAGTATTTCTACAGGTCAACAGGCTATCCTGGAGGTCTGGCAGGGCAGAGAAACCCTTTTTCTGAGGCACCATCCTCCCGGAGGCGATTCAGCGGTAGTTGACCAGGTAGGTGGAGAATTTTCAGATGCTGACGGAACCAATGAGGATTCTGGTTATCGCGATGTGGCCGGTATGTCACAGGCTACCCAGAAGGCCACACTGGTGCGCCGCTTTGATGTAAAGCAGGGCAACCTGACCTGGATACCGGGCAACGACCTGGCCGAGTCAGAGTGGATACCCATTCCTCATGTCAACCAGTGGGGAGGAGAGTGGGAAGTCAACCGCGCCGTATTCTGGACAGTGGGCAACCATGGTGACTACAACCTGGATGAAACCACACTGACCTCTTCAACCATCGACATCAACTGGACAGATCATATTCTGACTGTGCCCTGGGGCGTCAGGAATGATGATTCGATCATGTACCAGTTTGACCGGGTACCAGGACTGGCATGGCATTATCATTACAATTCAGGAGACGGAGCCCATGTGGATTCATCATTTGTTTCGGTTCGTACAGGTGATTCACTGACCATCTATGCCTGTGGTAATGATCTTGATCTGATCAAATGGCACATCGAGGCTGCTCCCCCCACTGCAGATGCAAGTATCGTAATCCCGAAAAGGGGCCAGTCTGATGATGGAGATTATGTTGGTACCGGTGCACCTTTTGATGTAACTGATGGTGCAGCCATGGATAGCATCAGGGATATCCCGTTTGCCACCAGGGCTGATACCCTTTATAAATACCTGGAGAAGGCTCCCAATGCAAGTTGGGAAATTGTCTGGGTAGACGGCAACGAGAGAACTGACCTTATGGACGGAGATATTCTGAAAGTAACCGCCGAAGACAATTCGGTAAAGGAGTACTACCTCAAGCTGCAGAAATACAGGGAGAGCCGTAATGCCTATATCTCCGCCATCACCTGGCCAGATATTCCTGAAGATTACAGGGATTTCTTTGGATGGGTTGGTGATACCATTCCCAATTTCCTCCGGACCAAGTATGATTACAAAGTACAGGTGCCGTGGGATGTGGATGGTGTACCCGCTCTTGTAGCCAAGACTGAGGACCAGAACGCCACCGTGCAGGTGCAACGTGCAGCCAACCTGTTTGGAACAGTGGCTGACCGTACAGCTACTTTTATCTCCACAGCGGAAAATGATACTTCAATCCTGACCTATACGGTTCTGATGGAGAAAGAGAAGGCCGGAACTGATATTCAGCCCTGGAATGGAGTCCCATTCATATCCCAGTTCATATTCTGGGAGGAGTACACCAACGGAATGGTTGAAATTGTCAACCCGGGTAACCAGCCGCTTGACCTGAGTGATTACATGTTCTTCAACGGATATGAGAACGATCCCTCGGTAGCGATCGCCGGATGGGATGCCTGGGACGCCAGGTACGGGAAGTATATTCCCGGATTCAAATGGACCAATCTGGAATCAGAGTGGGATGTTCAGCGTTCAATAGCCGTTCAGGATCTGAACATTAATCCTATTATGCAGCCGGGTGATGTATTTGTCATGGCTGACATCAGGAACAGTGTGGACGATCACTGGTACAGGGATCAGTTCGACATTGACTTCAATATGGATACCGTAAACGGTTTTATCGATATATGGGGTGAAAGTTACCAAGGAGAGAGCGCTGCCCGTCAGTGGTCAGGCGCCAACTTCTACATGTGGAAGATCCTGAATGACTCCATCAAACTTGGTCTGAAACCAGCCTCCGATCCCAATGACTTTGAATTGATCGATGTATTTGGAAGTGGTGACGGAAGTGACTATGCTCCCAGTGGTGTTGCAGCTCCAATGATCAGCAGTTTCGCCAGAAAACCTGGGATCTATGTTGGAAATCCTGTCCACAACGGATCGTTCGGAGCAACGGAGGAAGAGAGTGAGTGGGAGGAGATTAACCAATCAGTGTTGCAGAACCTTGGATATCCATGGCCCGACTGGAGGTATGCAGTACCCGATGGACTTGGAAGTCATTTCATGGATGATGTGACCATTTACAGGTCCACCGTTTCATCCCTCCTATACAAGGTAAGCAGTGGCTTTACCATGGATGAGGAGATCAAAGGTGTGGTTACAGCCACCACCGTGGAGGATCTCTTCGGCAATATCCTGAAAGCTGATCCGGACCAGGGTCTCAGTGTGTTAAGCAGTGTAGACGGCCTTTTAATGGATAGTACCGCAGCTGTTGTAAATGGTGACACCTTGGTTGTAATCTCAGCCGATTCAACCAATGTTTCCAAGTACGTCCTGGAAGTCAGTGATGACGGACTCAGCGACGATGCATTGCTTGTATCTACCGAATATGAGATCACAGCTGATGGAGCAACAGGGACCGTTGGCAGCATGGATTATGGTACCACACTCAAGACTGTGGTGAATAATGTAACTGTTCCTGCGGGAGCTGCATTCACCATTACAGATGCCGATGGTGCCTATCAATCACTGGTGACCCTCAATTTCGATACAATTTATGTAGATGTCCTGGTGAGTGACCAGATCTTCTTCGAAGTGATCGCAGAAGACGGTTTAACGATGATCACCTACCAGCTGACTCCGAATGCAGATTCTACGAGTGCATTTGTCACTTCCGATCTGTTCATGGTTGACCAGGCTCAGCTGTTGATCAGTCTTGTCCCGGAAGGAACCAACGTGGGTGCATTCCTGGGCAACCTGGTACCCGCTCCGGGCGCTACCTGGGTGCTGCTTGACAAGTATGGCTTCGAGAGAACCGATGGACTGGTGGTACAGGATGACAAGCTCATTGTTACCGCAGCCGATGGTGTTACCACCAAGGCTTATTACCTCTCTATACTCAACCAGGAAGCCAACTACCTGGCGTATGTTGTCTCCGAGATCTACCTTGTAGACCAGGATGCACTTACCATCGCCGGTGTAAGAGGCTCCCATTCCGTGGCCGACTTCAGTGGCAATGTAACTCCCTCTGCTGAGGCAACCATGGAGGTTCAGGATGCTGCTGGTGCAGCTAAAGCCGATGATGTTATGATGGCCGAGGACGACATGCTGCAGGTAACTGCAGGTAATGGAATCACCGTGGTCACATACACCATTGCATTGGATTATACCGGGATCGGTGACATCACCAATCCTGATATCCGGATCTATCCCAATCCAAGTACGGGACTGCTGAACATCGCAGGTGCTGAAATTGGAAGCAGGATCCGCGTATACAATTCAGTGGGTCTGGCTCTGCGCAATGTGGTTGTTTACAGTGGTGTCGAAGTGATTTCACTGGATGACCAGCCGGGTGGCATGTACTTTATCACCATCAGCAATGGTGATGATTTGGTTGGCCACTTTAAGGTTATCAAACAGTAATACCAATAAGTAATCGATAGTGAATAAGAGCCTGCCCGGTGCAGGCTCTTATTTTTTTTAGTTCTTACCATGCGGATACTTACTCAAATTTCTCTGATACTGCTGCTGGTTCCATGCGCTCATTTCGGTCAGGTTCCTGAAAAACTGAACATTCTTTTCATCGCGGTGGATGATCTGAAACCGGTGATGGGATGTTACGGTGATACCCTGGTGCATACTCCCCATATGGATGCCATCGCCAGTAAAGGAATTACTTTTACCAAAAACTATTGTCAGCAGGCCATTACCGGTCATCGAAATACCATCAAAATCGAACGGCTGGAACCGGGTTTTTACTGGATACGTTTACAGACCGCCCGGAAAATATGGGTGCATGGTTTTACGAAAAATTAAACGGACTACAACAACAGCGAAAATCAGAAACATCATGAACAAGATATTGATCTTATGCGCAACCCTCCTCCTTACAGGAACACTTAATGCGCAGATTACTCCCCATGAGGCTGTTGCACAGATGAAGCGGGGGATCAACATGGGAAATACACTGGAACCACCCTATGAAGGTGATTGGGCCCCACAAGCTGAAGAGTATTATTTTGATCTTTACGAAGAGGCTAGTTTCGATGTGGTGAGGGTACCGGTAAGATGGAACAACCATACGTCCACCGTGGTCCCATTCAATATCAATGAAACCTGGATGAACCGCGTGGAGGAGATAGTGGAATGGGGACTGTCGAGGGATCTCTATGTGGTGATCAATGCCCATCATGAAGAGTGGATCAAAGAGGATTATGCCAGTGCCACCAACCGTGCACGTTTTGACAGCATCTGGTCACAAATAGCCGTCAGGTTCCAGGATAAGCCGGACAAACTTATTTTCGAGATCATCAATGAACCCTATGGCCTGTCAAAGGCACAGAACGATGAACTGCACCAGCGAGTGCTCTCCATCATCCGGCGGAGCAATCCCACCAGGAATGTGATCATCCAGGGACACAACTGGGGTGGATCCGATGAATTGATCGAGATGGCCGTCCCGGTGGACGATTACCTCATCGGGTCATTTCATTCCTATGATCCCTGGCCTTTCGGCCTGGAGGGAACCGGAACCTTTGGAGACCCCTGGCAGATCCAGGTCCTTGATAACAAATTTTCCGAAGTAAAGAGCTGGTCAGATCAACACAACATCCCCGTATTCCTGGGTGAGTTCGGCTGCAACAGGATTGCTGATTACAATTCAAGGATGAATCATTACAGGGCCTATGTGAACCTCTCCCTGAAATATGGTTTTACTTCCTGTTCCTGGGATGACGGCGGTAATTTCAGGATCCTTCTCAGAGGGTCAGGTTGTTGGGATGAGGTTAAGGATATTCTTATCTATTGTTCGCCAGAATCGCCCACCATTCAGAAGTTCTCCATAGAACAGGACACCTTGATCAATATAGAGTGGAGCAATGGCACAGGTGATCATGACAGCATATTTATTGAACGCCGAACCGGTGTAGAACAGTACACAAGGATTGCCTCACTAAATCCTGACACTACCAGTTTCCTGGATATGAAGCCGGTTCCAAATAGATACCATCACTACAGGATCATTGCGCACTATAACACAGGAGAGATAACCCATTCTCATCCCCAAAGGGTCTACCTGAAGGAGTACATACCCAAAGTCAGAGGCTATTTCCTTGGGGTACCGCTACCTATCCCCGGGACCATTGAGGCCGAGGATTTTGACACTGGCGGTGAAGGGCTCTCTTACCATGACATGGACCAAAAAAACATTGCAGGGGCATACCGGCCCGATGAAGCAGTGGATATTTACGACAGGAATGGCGATGGATACCACATTGGGAATGCATTGCCGGGTGAATGGTACGAATACTCCGTGAACGTTGAACGGGAGGGAGAATACTTTATAGGTGTTCATCTTGCTGCTGTCCAGGCCGGTGGCAGATTCCTGATCACAATTGGAGAAGCAGCCTCAGATACACTGGAAGCCCTTAACTCCAACAGCTTCCTGGATACAGAGGCGGTCTCCTTCAGCATCTCCCTGGCTGCGGGAGAGCAGATCATGCGATTCACCGTTATCAGCCAACCACTGTTCAATATAGATAAAATCGACTTTACGCTGAATACCACCGGGCTTAATCCCTCTTTAAAAGATGCAGCGGATTTGATGGTGTATCAGGAACAAGGAGGGGATCTGATCATCACATTGAATGATCATGCCCCCATAGAACTGATCTCTATGTATAACCTTTCAGGAGCAGTGGTCTGCTCTGTACAGAATCCGGATCGCCCTTGCCGCTTATCCACAGATGGAATGGGAAAGGGTATCTATATCATCAAAGCATTCTCCAGGGAACGTGTGCACCATGCTAAAACTCTAATCAGGTAGTCCTATGAAATATATATCTTCGATCGTTTTGTTATTCTGTATTGTCTTCCAGACACAATCCTTTGGCCAGAATGAATGGCGCAGCACTCTCTATCCTGAAAACTGGAAGCCTGGTTTCAGGGATGCAGAGGGAAGGTTCCTGCATGATTTCTCATACGCGGGATACCATAGCGGAAACAAACCGGTGCCACATATTACAGAGAATATTGTGGATGTGACCCAGGCACCCTATCATGCCGATCATACGGGTGTAGCAGATGTCACAGGGATCCTGCAAAAGGCCCTGGACGATGTGGGAGCGTCCGGAGGGGGCGTTGTATTTCTCCCATCGGGCACTTACAGAATAAAGATACCGGTAAGTGAAGACCATGGCCTGGTCATTTCCCATGACAATACCGTATTACGTGGGGCCGGACCGGACTCTACTTTTCTTTTTCACGATGAATCCTACATGAGGTTCAAAGAGCTCATTTATGTGAGCGGAGGATATTCAAGCTGGTTCAGTCCCCAAGGAACCACCTCCCAGATCCGGGTGAATCTGAATTTGCCCACACGCGTGATCCCTGTAAAGTCAGTCGCAGGATTTCAGGCAGGTGACCAGGTGATCATTAACTCCATTCCCACTGACGGGTTCATTGAAGAACATGGCATGGCAGGGATCTGGACCATGTCGGCCATCAAGGGGGTGGCATTCAAACGCCGCATCGATTCTATTGATGCCATCCGCAACCTGCTGATCCTTGACACCCCCACCCGCTATTCGCTGAAGACAAGAGATGTAGCCAGGGTGTATCATGCCAAAGATCACCTGGTGGAGTGCGGAATTGAAAGTCTTTCCATCGGAAACAGGGAGAATCCCAAGGCAGGTTGGGATGAAGAGTCCTGGGCCACCAGCGGAACAGGGGCTTTCGATGTTCACTTCTCCCATGCCATCAAGTTTGAATACAGCGAAAACTGCTGGGTGAGGAAGGTACACACATACAAGCCCGGGGTGAACAGTCAGGACATTCACCTGCTCTCCAATTGCCTCCAGTTGAACATGTGCAGGCACATCACCGTGGATTCCTGTGATTTCCAGAAACCCCAGTATGAAGGTGGCGGTGGGAATGGTTACATGTACACCCTGCAATCCAACGACTGCCTGATCAAAAACAGCAGGGCCAATCACAGCCGGCACAATTACGATTTCAAGTATCCCTACAGCAACGGGAATGTGATTTACAACTGTCGCGGGGAAAACTCAAAATATTCCAGCGATTTTCACATGTACCTGAGCATGTCCAACCTGTTCGACAAATGCACCATTGATGGGGATTACCTGGAAGCCATGTTCCGGCCCTACGGGGAACCTGCCATCCATGGCTACTCCTCTACCCAGTCGGTTTTTTACAATACCACCGGTGAGAGTTATCATCCCGACAGGGATTACATTGTCGATTCAAGACAATATCAGTGGGGCTATGTGATTGGCACTTCAGGACCTGCTTATGTGGTCAAAACCGATCCTGTTTCAGGTATAATGAACGGTTACACTTTTGACACTTCACCACGGGATTTTGTGGAAGGAGTAGGCGAAGGAACAGACCTGAGACCCCAATCCCTGTACCTTGACCAGCTAAACAAGAGAGAGAATGACGCTGCAAAGCTTCACTTTTATGAGGTGGAGGTGATAGCCAGAAATTCTGAAACCGGCGAAGTACTGTCAGGGTGCGAGATCACCATCTATGAAACGTCGCAACTGACCGGTGGATCGGGCAGTACTGTTTTTCAAAGTGTTCCGGAGATGTTTATCCTTGAAGCTCAGAAGGAGTTCTACCTTGACTACAGACAAAGACAATTCGTCATTTACAGCGATACGGTGCTGACCATTCATTTGAATGAGAAAAATTTCAATGTTACAATGACGCTTCTTGATGCACTGAGCCAGGATCCATTCTGGGGAGTAGCCATCACCCTGGATGAATCCGTTGAGGTGACCAACGATGAGGGGAAAGCCTACTTCAATGTCCCTGCCGGGATGAAAAATTATTCGTTCCAGAAGATCTCCTACCAGGCCGAATCGGGCACCATTGAGATCGTTTCGGATACGGTGATCCAATTTCTCCTGACCCGCACCCATGCCGATGTGAAGATCTGGATGAAGGAGGGGACTACGCCGGTAAACAATGTGGTGGTGAATGTGGGCGAAAACTCCCTTACCAGCTCAGCGCTGGGATTAACCAACTTCAAGCAGCTTCCCATAGGTGAAACATACCACTTTACAGCTAACAAGGAGGGATATGAATTGAACGAAGGGGAGTTTCATCTCACCACTGATACAGCCATCTATCTGTCTATGGAAAGGATCTCCACGGTAAACTCCAGCCTGGATAATTCAGAAGGGATCCGTCTCTGGCCCAATCCTGCAAATGAAATCCTCTATTGTAATATACCTGATAATCTTAGAATCACCTCTTTGAGAATAACTGATATGATGGGCAGGGTGATCCAGACTCAGAAAACAGAAGGAGATATAACAAGGGTCAACCTGGAAAATTACCCTCCTGGTGTCTACCTGTTAATTCCGGTAGGCGACCAAATCGAAGGACACCTGTCATTTACCAAGAAATAATCCAAACAAAGATCTCCCGGATTTTAAACGTAGATGCCTACAATCCGTTTTTTTGGAAACGGATTTAAGCATCGGTTGAAAATCCGGGAGATAGGAAACGGATTTAAGCATTGGTTGAAAATCCGTTTTTTTTTGGAAACGGATTTAAGCATCGGTTGAAAATTCGGGAGATTGGAATGGTTTGTTACTCATCGAAGTAGTCGATGTACCAGTTACTCTCATCCAGGAGCAGATTGTAGATATGGTCACGCTGACTCACTGGAAATTTTTGCGAGACCATTTTTGCCAGGAAAGATGGATCATTCCGTCGTTTCGCAATCCGCATCAGGTCATAGAATCTCTCTCCCTCAAAAGCCAGTTCCCTGGACTTTTCTTCAAGGATGCGCTCTTCAAGGTAATGCTGCTTGCCAAGAAAATTCCCTGTGAGATCGAGGTACCCTGTGATTTCATTGGTAAAAGGATCGTGAATTAAATTTATATTCCCAACTCCTATCCCATCTGAATCCCTACCCAGTCCGATCCGGCCCCTGATACCAAGCTGCTCCCTGTTTGGATTAATGGTGTAATTGCTTCCATTATTGACTATTTTGATCGCTTCACCAGTATTCGTGGATATCAGGTTATTCTGTTCGAAGGCCCAGTAGGTATAAATCTCAGCCATGTTAAGGTGAATGCCTGCAGCACGGTAAATGATGTAGCTGGCATCCTGGTCGAACAGGGTCCTGCCGATGGAATACTTGAAGATCACAGTATCCATACCCTCCATGATGGCCCTTGAACTCCGGTCATCTTCCTTGGCCCTCAGCTGGAACATGTTAACGTAATCATCTTCACTGATGGGAACTCCGTTCCTGACATAAAGGTATGAACGTCCCATACCCCTGTGAAAATCCGTGGGGTAACCGACGAAGATCATTTTTGATTTCTCAGGATGGACCAGGTCCTCACTAAGGATCTGGTACCTCCAGGTTGCCTCCCAATTAAAAACTGCCTGGTAGGAAGGTTTCAGCATATAGTTATGAGGCGACCAGGTTTCAAAGAAAGACTGGAACTGGTTCTGCTGGAAATTGGTTTTATTGAACCATATGGTGTAGATGTGCTCCCGGCTGTCAATATTGGTAAAAATGTTGTGCCAGTTCGACATTCCAAAACTATTGTCCAGGTGGTACCTCCTGTTCTCAGAAGCATTGTACATGATCGCTTCATAGTGATCAGCCGCCTTGACCAAATCACCCTGGGTCAGGTACATCTGTCCCAACAGTGCATGCCTTGCCCACTCATTCCAGATGGTAACCTCCCATGAAATATCATTGTTGTCAATGTAATGGTTCACACCCACTGCCTTCACATCATTTTCAAGCTGGTTGGAAAAAACATCGACCACCATCTCCAGATCATAGTATTGCTTTTCAAGTTCAATGGGCTTATTTAGGATGGTATCGTTGTAATAGCCGTCTCTTGAAAAGCTGATATACACACTATCAATGTACGTACCCGAGGAGTTTACATACTGCTCAATCTCATCATATGTAGCGAGGGACTCATGAATGAAAGGAACCTTGCCATAGATACGTACCGCATTGAAATAGGCCCAGGCCCTCATGCAGAGGGCCTCTCCATATAGCTTGTCATAGTTGGAGACCGGGTTGTCCGGATCGAGAACTTCGGGATGTTCGTCCTGCAGGATCTTTATGAAATTATTGCTGGCGGAGATCAACTTAAACAGATTGACCGGAGAAGCATACTCATTGGTCCTTGAAACACTGAAGGCGTAAATCTCCACCATATCAGCAGTGGCTGTGGGGGTGATACTCACCAGGTCTCCCCTGAGTTCCCCCAACATAAAAAGTTGCTCCACCAGTTTCTGCTGCAGTCCATACATTCCCATTTCGACAGAACGATATTCATACCAGTCATCAAAAAGCCGCTCCTCCGTGATGTTTAACTCCTGCACAGGATTAAGGAATTTCTCACATGAGGAAACCAGTATCACCGATAACACCAGAAAACCTATTATCTTACCTCTCATTGTATTACCTTTTATAGTCCAATTTTTATTCCTGCAATAAACTGCCTGGGATGGGGAGTCAGCCCGTAATCCACTCCCTGATAGATCTGTGATTGGGAGTAGGCAAACTCCGGATCATACCCCAGGTAATCGGTCACGGTAAATAAGTTGTTTGCTGAAACATAAAACTCCGCATTCTTGAAGACCAGGAACTCTGTTGGCACCCTGTAGACCAGCGTTATATTTTTCACCCTTAAGAATGACCCATCTTCAATCCAGCGCGTGGAAAAAGCTGAATTACCCTGAGGATCATCCCATGATGCCCGGGGAATATCTGTTTCATGCCCGTCATACTGCCACCTGTCCAGCACATGGGTACTCTGATTGGCCAGTCCGGTCATTTGTTCATTCTTATACCGCACATAGTTGAATACTTCGTTGCCATACACAAATTGAAGGGTGCTCCTTAATGTCCATCTTTTCAAAGAGAAGGAGTTGATCAACCCACCATAGTAGTCAGGCAAAGACGACCCAATCATTGTCTTATCAAATTCATTAATGAATCCGTCTGGTTCACCTTCAGGCCCGGAAAGGTCTTCATAGATGGCATCACCTGACTGATAAAGGCTTCCCTTGTCATTTCGGAGATTGGCTTCAGTAGCCTCATCCATGGTGGCATAAACACCATTATAGATGTACCCGTAAAAGCTGTTGGCAGGAGACCCTTCCTGGTTCACCTTTTCTCCTCCCGGGATTGTGTAGACCAGCTTATTGCCCTTGATCTCGGTAATTTCATTTTTTACCGTTGTGAAATATGCCTGCAGATCCCATTGAAAAGAATGTCTGTCCACCACCCTCAGGAAGGTATTGAATTCGATCCCCTCGTTGCGCATTGATCCACCATTCTCTATAACAAAATCATATCCGAAGTATGCATCGATGGGACTAAAGATGATCATATCACTGGTGTTGGATATGAAGTAGTCTGCTCCCGCCATAAACCGGTTTCCCAGCAACGAAATATCTATCCCCCCATTGATCTGGGAAACTGTTTCGTATGTCAGCTCATCATTGGTGATCAGCGCAGGGTAGAGCCCAACTGTTTCCCTGAACTTAATTGCCTGGTAGTAATCGGTTGCACTGGATTCCCCAATGTCATCATTTCCGGTTTTTCCCGCAGAAAATCTGATCTTCAGATTTTCAATCCAGGAGATATTCTTCATGAACGATTCACTGGATATCCTCCAGGCCACTCCTGCTGAATAGAAGAGGCCAAACGGCTGACCGGCAACCATCAATGAGTTAGCAGCATTCTCACCCAGGCGGGATGACCCGTCCAGTGAAAGGCTAGCATTCAGGAGGTACCTGTCCTTAAATGCATAGGAAAGATGCTCATAGAACGAGATCCAGTTCCATGTCCTGTTGGCCCCACCAATCTCCCGCAGGTTTTGCTGTCCGTCCTGAAGAGATCTGTATTCATCATTCTCATGTGCATTTTTTGTCAGCCCCCAATCGAACTGGTATTTATTGGTGAGCATATTGAATCCTGTTTGGGAAGATATTGAATGTTCCGTACCCAGTGTTTTACTATAAAGCAGATAGGTGTTGTTGTAAATAGAGTTCAGGTCATTGTTGGCAGCCTTGGAAACATTAAATGCCTCCCTGTTATAATAGTATTCCATGCCCCTGTTGGGGAGAAACTGGGTTTCTTTCAGGACATCATAATTAAAACTGAATTTGCTGTTCAGTGTCAGGTCCCTGCTGATGGAACCTTCTAAACCAAGAGAGGAGGTGAAATTATAGTTCGTGTTGGTAGCCTCGTAATTTTTAACAGTGGCCAGTGGATTACTGATACCTATCTCATCCACCTCCGAAAGAGCAGTCAATTCATTCCCTTCCAGATCATACTGGAAAGGGTTCAACAACGGAGATTTTGCCAGGCTGGACAGGATGGGGCTGGTTTCCCCTATTATGGCCGATTCTTTCAAAGAGGAAGTGTTATAATTCAGCGATACACCGGCATTCATCTTTAACCATGTAAAAATATTCAGAAGACTGACGAAACGAAGGTTATATCCCTGAAAACCGGTACTCTTAACAATCCCTTCACCATTCATATATCCAAAGGACAGTCCGTACCTGGCAATCTCATCCCCCCCCTTCACTTTCAGGTTCAGATTGTAAAACATGGAATTATCAAAGATCAGTTCCTGCCAGTGTGTGTTGTGTTGATAATCGATGAACCTGGAGTCATCCGGTTCAAGAAACAGACTGGGATACTCCTCCCTAATCACCTCTTCATTCATTCCGGAAGAGAACAAAATTTCGTTCATATAGGTTTTGTGTTGACCGGCATCCATTTGCGGTATCAAATTGGAAGGTGCCAGTGAATACCCCATCCTTACATCCAGTTCAATGGAGGTCTGAGTAACACTGGGATCCAGTGTTTCAATAAAGATGATACCATTGGATCCTTTTGATCCGTAAGCCGCAGTTAAAGCCGGGTCCTTGATCACAGTGGTCTTTGATATATCAAATGTATTCACAGCAAGCAGTGGATTGTATTCAAATCCATCTAGGTTCGATCCAAATAAACCAAGTGAGTTTAGGGGAATACCGTCAACAATGTATAGCGGCTGGTTTGTAGCATACACCGAGTTGACTCCCCTCAATGTTGTTACTGCCCCGCTGGCCATGTCTCCGGATCTGTTCACAACGTACATACCGGGTACTCTTCCCTCCATATGTTCATCAACTGTTTGTGCCGAGGTGTAGTGCCGGTCACCAATGTTCAACTCAGCATGGGCAGCCACCATATCCTTCCTCAGGAAATTCTGGGAGAGTATGGTTAACCGATCATCCCCCGATACCATTTCATTGGAAGTGAGGTATATGGTCAGGTTCTGCCTGTTATTCAGGTAAATCCTTCTCATTTTATAATCTCCTGTGGGTGAGATAATTATCCAGTTACCACCGTTTGAGGAGAGCAACTGGAATTCCCCGGAATCATTGGTAATCACCGGAAGCATGGCCGAACCTTCAATGGATACTGACACATTGGGCACAGGTTCATTGATGCGCGACCTGACCACTCCTTCTACCAATATCGTATCCTGCGCATGAAGCATTACTGAACCGTAGAAAAGGATCGCCAGCAGTGCCCCTGTTTTGAATGTTTTTCTCATTCCTCTGTACATTTCGTTACAATATTATTCATCATAAGGGACAAAATCTATATAATCAATTACAAGTCCGTTGGATAATACTTTGCCCGGCTCCCTGTAAACAAATTTTACGGTGGCATTACCATACTCATTTTTGTTCTCAACCCAGCAATCGAATCTGTTGAAACCGCCATCGGGTCTGTACCTTTCGCCTGTCACACTATAAAATAGTTCCCTGTTCAGTACGTAATCATAGTAATCGATGGTCGCCACCAGTTCATCATTGACGTATATGTCATAGATCCCACCCATATACATATGGGTTTTTACCACCATCAGGTATCTTCTCGGGAAAAGTGTTTCAACCTTAAATTCAACAGAGTAGTCGCCATCATATCCTTTTGTAAAGCTTACCCTTAAAATGGAATCATTGGAAGCGGTCCCTATAAATTCCTGCATGGGTGCATAAGAAACATCACTGTTCACAGTGACATCCTCATACCACGCATATTTGTTAAGACCAATCTGCTCCAGCAGCCACTCACCCTCCATCCTGTAAGCACCTGTAAAGAGGGTGTCCGGAACACTAAAATCTAAATAGTTATAAGCGTAACCATTGCTGCAGAGTGTTTGTTCCACAGGTTCATATTCAATTAATATACTGTCGCCCAGAATATTTTTCATCTTCAGTGTATCCGGGTAGGGAGGTTGTAAAAATTCATGCTCCTCAATCATATTTTCAAATACTCCCTGCTCCAGGAGGTAGGGGATCAGTACACCATATTGCCATGTTATTGGTATGTCATTATAATCCTGGTAAACCTCACCCAGGGTCTGGGCCATTTCAGTCAGCGCATCATTATAATCCTCCTCCTTGGGAAATACCATGGTGGCGGTTTTGCTCCTGAACTCCTCCCTCACCGGGAAAAAATCCTCTTCAAACGGATTGTAGATCTCCGAAATCGTATCATATATCGTATTCCCGAATTCATCAAATCCAATGGGCCTGCTCAACTCCCTGTCCAGGATAATGGAATCCTGGCTATCGATAAAATCCGTTAAAATGGGATTTTCAATTGCAAAAAATTCGTAAAGGTTCGGTCTTGGAACGGCCACCTTATCCATGATAAAGTACTTGCCATTCAGATAGAGGGGGCTTTCAAACTGCAGCTGGATGTTATCGAAATAGATCTCTCTTCCTGTGTTCTCGAAAAGTGCAAATTTTTCGGCGAAGGTCTGTATTTTCTTCTTTCCCGAGATATTCCTCGACTGGATGAAATGTACCGAGATATGATAATCAATCATGGAACGTGTGACTGATCCCGTATCGGTTAACAATGTTATCGCTTCATTGTCCGGAACAAAAAGTGTATACGGATGATCCGTCAGGAATAGAGTGTCATACCTGAATTCTTTAATATATTGTACGAACAGAGAGAGATCGGGATTCTCCTGAACTGCATCCCATACATTCATATCCACAGTTTCGGGTTGTGCCTGGTAATGATCTTCCCATTTCTTCTCACACCCGGACAGGATCATAATGAAAAATCCCCCTGCTATATATCTGAACAGTTTCATATGCTATTGATTAGTGTATGGCTCAAATCTGATTAAATCCCAGCTAAACCTGCCTGGAATCAATGATTTTATCTCAACTGTATGTTCTTCATACTTCATAAGGTTGATGGCCCCGAGCTCTCTCATCTCGAAAGGATTGTTTGAATTCCCACCTTGTGAAAGGTCCACAAGGCCACCCACATTCTTACCATCTATGAATACCTCAACCAATGCGTTATTTGAATTCAGTGTCTCTGCCCTCAGGTATACGATGTAGACACCCTGGACGATCTTGGGAATATCGTAGGTAATTCTGAAATCCCCATCCATATAGAGATAATCCCCACCCCAGGCAGGATGCTGATCATCACCTGTCTCAATGAAAAAGAGGTCTGTACCCGACCAGTTGAAATGGAAAAGGGATGCTGTATCCTCTATCAGATACTCCCCGGGCACCTGCCTGTATTCATTAAGCAGAGGTTCCTCCCAGAATTCAAATGTCTGGATGGCACGGGATGGACGCTGCTGCCTGAGTACACGGTCAATAAAATGGACTGCTCCGCTCTGTGTAAGCACATTGGAGTCATCATAATAAAATCCTATATAGTCGATGATGGTGGTATCCACACCATGAATGATGGTATCAAAAACCTCTTTCCCCGGATTGATCAGAATATCCAATCCGTTCCCGTTGATATTGACGGGTATCTCAGAGTAGGTGGTATAATTGGTGGCAGCATCCACAAAATCGTCCAGGAACATGCTCTCCTCAAGTAGGTGATAGGCCACATAACCGTATAGTGGATTGGCCGGATCGGTATAGTTATTGTCATCCGGACTGATAAAGAGAGCCAGCTCCGCGAAAGTATAGATTTCCCTGGCATTGTACACCGAATCATGTTCAACAAGCAGTGTATAGGGTCTTCTTTCCACCTCCTCATCATTTATGTTAATATCCATGATCTCCTCGAAACCGGTAGCATCCACTGCAGCCTTAAAAATGGAATATCCCGAATTCTGTTCCAAAAGGTCATAGGTAGTTTTTGTCAGCGGTTCGAGAGCATCCTCTACAATGTGGACATAACCATTGGACACTTCAATATTCTGTTTGGAAACGTGTGCCTGGTTATTGATCTTATAGTAAGATGTATCCGTTTCAATCACAAAACTTACCGTCAGGATATCACCCGATAAAGTGTATTCGGGAAGTGCTCCAAAGGGAAAGTCATCCGTGTGAATAGCCATATTCACTACATGATAGCGACTGAGGGCCCTTACATATTCTTTGTCATTCAACATCTCCTGAAGTGAAGCGTAAAGATCACTCTCCTGGATAAACCGGTCAATGGCATCATTATCAGGCAGAAACAGGGTATATCCTACTCCGTCGGGATTGTATGCACTCAACGTTTTATCAATCTCTCCCTCTTCCAGTATAGCCAGAAAACTGGAGTACTCTTCCTCATTTTCAATGATGTAATCGTATATGGTCAGATCCAGCAGGTCTTCAAACCCCGCTTCTAACACCGGGTCATTACAAGCATGAAACCCGGTGAGAAAAATCATGACCAACCATCCTAATCCAATATATCTTTTCATAGTCATCGCCTCTGCTAGTTGATATAATAAGGGTTCTGGATCAAATTTTTGTTCCGGTCAATTTCCAATTCATAAATGGGCAAATACCACCCCAACGGATTGGTGAGTTTGGTGGCCAAGATCCTTTTCTGAGTGGAAGGTACATTGTTCACAATGACTTCAATCAGTTTATTTTTCCTGGCGTAATCGTTCCTTCGGCCCATCCGCATCAGGTCAAACCATCGCTTTCCTTCGAAGGCCAGTTCCAGTGCCCGTTCCGCCATGATGGCATCCTCAAAGGCAGCTTCAGAATTGGAAACATTCACCGCAGGCACATCCGCCCTGAAACGGATCTCATTAATGAGGGCCAGTGCTTCAGGGAACCGACCCAACTGAGAAAGTGCTTCGGCTTTCATCAGCAATACATCGGCCATCCGGTAAACGATCCAGTTGGCACTGTTCTGATCAGATCCCGACCTGGTGGTTTCACCATCGGGAGCCCTGCCCACATACTTCCAGATAATAAAATCACTCTCTCCGTATTTCTTGATGGAACTATCTTCTCCCCTGTACAATTCACGTGTAAACTCCTTGGCAAACATTTCAATGGCCTTCTGACTTGGATCGTATTGATAGCTGTATCGCCGGGTAATTCCATAGAGGCTGTTCCTCTGGTTCAGGTTATCATCAAACTGGAACTCAAAAATGCTTTCCAGTGAGTTACCCGGATGGAACAACTCAAACCACTTGGCACTTGGCATCAACAGATATTCCGGATTGCTCTCAATATTTGCTATATGCCTGAGAACAGCTTCATAATCAAACAACCAGAGTGAAATATCAGCCAGCAGGGCATCTATGGCCGCTTTGGTAGCCCTGCCTTTCAGCTCCTCCAGGGTTTGATATCCATCGGTGGTGGCATATTTGCGGGCCTCTTCAAGATCATCGATCAACAATGTGAGGATCTCCTCACCGTCTGTTTTTGCCAGGTAAAAATCTGCATCATCCGTTTCAGTAGGTTCTGTAGAGAAAGGAACATCCTTAAAGATCCGTACCAGGTAGAAATAGCTCAAGCTCCTGAGGAAATATGCTTCAGAGAGATATCCTTTCAAGAGATAATCCGAGAAGGTATCATCATTCTCTTGCACCAGCGGTGCATTCTTGATCACCTCGTTACAGTAGTTGATCACCTCATAAAAAGCTGACCAGTTACACATCCAATTCTCCGGGTAGATGTTTCCCTCAGCAATTCTCTGCTCATTCCAGTCCTGGTTATAATCTCCTACCACCATATCGGCCCGGATCTCTCCGTATTTGAACAACATACCATCCATCTGGGCAAAGGATTCATAAGCGCCCATGATGACAGCCCGGACATCCTCTTTGGTTTTCCAGAACTCCTCCCTGATCAATCCCTGCGGAGGGATCAACTCAATCCAGTCATTGCAGGAGAAAGGTGTGATCAGGGTGATGAAAATCAGAATATATATGGTTTTTATTTTCATGCTATGGTTATTGGCTTACAGTTAAAATCCAACAGAAATACTAAACGTTAACATTTTTGGAGGTGGTGTATTGGCCCGGTCCACCCCGATCCAGAACGGATCACTGGCATTCTGACTAATCTCAGGATCCTGACCACTATAATAGGTAAGGGTCATCATTTTTCGTGCACTCACCGCAAAAGTCATGGACCTTATCTTCAATTTTTCACAAAGGTCCCTCCTTAACCTGTACCCGAACTTCACATTAATAAGCCTCAGGTAGTCACCAGCTTCCACATAGCGGTCAGAACCCAGATTATTGGCCGGATGATAGAGGTAGGCCCTGGGCAGCATCCCCTCTTCATCCTGGCCCTGCACCCGCCACCTGCTCAGTACTGCCTTGCTCTGGTTGTTCTTGTTGTTCATCCCCTCCGTTGCAATGGCCACACCATTGACAATATCAAATCCCATTCTGTAATGGAACGCAAATGAAAGGTCAAAATTTTTATAATCGAAACTGCTGCCGAATCCACCGATAAAATCAGGATTGGAATCTCCGATATAGACCACATCGTTCAGGTCAATGACCCCATCGTTGTTGATATCTTCATACCTGGCATCCCCACCCCGGAAAATATAAGTTCCTGTATAGGTCATTGGTATCGGAACGCCAGCTTCATCCACAATCACATTCCCGTTGGCATCCTTAGCCAAGGCATCGGCGTCGGTGGGGTAAACCCCCAGGTACTTGAATCCAAAGAAGGATCCAATGGGTTCTCCTTTCATTACCCTTCGTGGATACTCTCCATTGCTGATTGATGTGGACCTCTCGGTATTAAAATTATCAGGCAGATCCACAAACGAATTAATGTTCTGTGAGATATTAAAGTTGACTGACCAGCGGAAATTTCCCTTCTGCATGATCCTGTATTCCATCATCAATTCCCATCCTTTGTTCACAAGCTCGCCACCATTGAGATAATTAAGGTATTCATATCCGGATGAGGTTGGGATTGGATATTTCTGCCACTGCTGTGGTCCGCCGAATAAAAGGTCCGATGTTGTTTTTATATATACATCACCTTCCATATAGAGTCTGTAATCAAAAAAGTTAAGCTCCAGTCCCACATCATAGGATTCGATATTTTCCCACTGCAGGTTGTTCAACTGGATCTGAGTGGGTACAATGGCTGGATTTGTGATATAATTTCCATTGCTCGTGGATTCATAGGTCGCAAAACGGGCATAGGAATCGGTGGGTTGTCTTCCTGCAACTCCCCAGCTGGCCCGCAACATACTCTCATCCAGGAACTGGAAACGCTGCATAAAGGGTTCACTGGAAAACCTCCATCCTGCTGATATCCCCTTGAACAGTCCCCAGCGGTTGTTGATCCCAAAGGCGGAATGAGCATCAGCCCTCAGAATGGACTGGATCATGTAGCGGTCTTTGTACTTATAATTAATGTTCGCCAGGGCTCCCAGCGAGCGGGTCTCGCCCGAACCGGTCCCGATCCAGTTGATCTGCGCGTCAATGGCCGGGTCCTGAATATCGGTACTGGGTGTCTTGTTGCTCTGGATATACATCCACTCAGAACTGGACTGGTCTGTAATCCAGCTCAATGCCCCGGAGAATACATGATCCTGATTTTTAAACGGGGAATCAAAAGCAAGCTGGGTTTCAGTCCTGATTTGCGATTCCATATTATTGCCTTCATCAGCCTTGTTCACATTCCATGCCAGCCAGTCAGCTCCAAAAGCATTATAGGGAAGATAGGATTGAGATTTCTGTCCTTTGTATTGAAATGATACGGTCTCCCTGAGTGTGAGCCAGTCCAGAATGCTATACCGCAATCTGAAGGTATTCTGAAGCTGGTTGACCACCCGGTCATTTTTTCCCAGATCTGATATGGCCACCGGATTATAATAACTATCTCCTGCTCCCTGATAGCTGGTGATGGGTGTAAAATACTCACCGGTAGGTACCCCGTCGACATCATATTCCCAGATGCTCATATTGGGGGCCTTGATATAGGCCATCTCCCGAACATTCCTGCCACTTAACTCCAGGTTTCCTTCCGTATTGTTATTGGTGTAGTTGAACTGAACGGTGAACAGCAACTTCCTGGAAAGGTAATAATCAAGGTTGACCCTGGTCGAAAATCTCCTTGAGTTGGTATTGATGGTGGTGCCTCCCTCATCCACATAACTGAATGAGGTAAAGTACCTGGTCTTCTGTCCACCTCCTGATACCTTAAAATAGTGGTCATGGGTCATGGAATTCTGGGTAATGGCTCCCAGCCAGTCGGTATTTGCAGAGTAGTTATAGAAATCCACATAATCTTTATCATATGCGATCTCAGGTGGAATTTCGAATACACCCCGGGCATTGTGCCACTCTTCCAGCTGAAGCATCACGTACTCATCACCATTAAGCATGGGAATGGCAGGTGGTTGGAAATTCATGCTGTTCTTGTACTGGTAGTCAAATTGCACTTTCCCTAATTTCCCCGTATGCGTCTCGAGCAACAGCACTCCGTCGGCACCCCTGGAACCATAAACGGCAGTTGAACCAGCATCTTTCAGGATCTCAATGGATTTAATATCCTGCAGGGCAATATTCACAAGTTCACTGATGTCCTCAGTGTCAGCCGAACTCAGATCAAAGTCCTGGGATACCCGAAATTGCGGAATGCCGTCAATGACTATAAGTGGTTGGCTATTCCCCATACCGCTTAGACCACGGATCACCAACTGAGAACCAGAACCGGGGTCACCTGAAGCTGCAATGATGTCCAGTCCGCTCACCTTGCCCTGAAGAGCATCAGCGGCTGACAGGAATCCCGCCTCCTGCATTTCGATCAGGTCCACCTTCACCGAGGAAGAAGCTTTATCCCGGTCATCAATATTGGTCAGGCTGTGCCTCGATTTCGCAACTGCAGTCACTGTCACCTCCTCCAGCTCTACATTGGATGGATCCAGCTCGATGATCATGGCTCCGGCCACATTGATGTCAATATCCTGTGTATTATAACCAATCACACTGATCCTGATAATATTTTCCGAATTCCTCATCTCAAGTACGAAATCTCCGTTTACGTTGGAGATGGTCCCATTGATGATGCGGTTCTCCTTGTCATATTCAATGATATTTGCACCAATGACAGCGGTCTTATCACCCTTGTCAATGACCCTTCCCCTGATGATCTTCCTCTCTTGCGGGAAAGCCTGGATCACAATACCCAGTGTCAGAAGCAGTATAATTGCTTTTTTTGCCATTTTCATCTATATCATTAGTTGGAATCCAGATCTTCATAAAGCAATACCCCGTCGATTTCATGGATCACGGTATTGATGAGCACAACGGGGAAAACTTCGGTCCCCTCACCCAGGCTGATACCAGTCATAATATTGGTGGTCCCATCTGATTCATTGATGGTCATATAATCGGTTCCCGATTTATCCGGAATGGTGATCACATCATAACCGGGTTCCAGATAGATCTTTGAGAATATTGTGGTGAATTCTGTGGAGGACTCATCAATCCTGGTGGTTTCATAGTAGCCGGGAGTCTTGTCACCATCAGTAAAAATCAGATCCCCCTGGACAAAGTGTAACAACAAAAGGCGCTGGAGATCCTCCTGGTTCAGGGTATCTGCCCTAATCGCATTCAGGGCCGAATCGCTGGGGACAAACACTGTGTAATTTTCATTGTTCGAAATAAAGATATACCGGTATTCTTTGTCTTTGCTTAGCCCGGCTTTCTGAAGAAGGCTGTGGAACCCAGGATACTCAGCGGATATTTTCAGGTAGAGGTTGGTGGCTGAAAAGCTATACCAGTTATCGATTTCGTAACTAATCCCATTATCGGCATTCTCACTGATCTGCCGGGGGATATCAGCAGTCTGTATTGCACCCTTATATCCAACTGTAGTTGGTGCCGTCCCCTTTACTTCCCCCGTCTCATTATTGACCACCAGGTAATTCCCTGCCAGATTCTTGATAAACTCTTTCCTGGCGAAACCCCTGGGATTTCTTGTGCCAATATGGTTCAGGATCAATGTCCTTAGCTCATTGGTATTCACCCCGTACCTTTGTGCAGCATCACCGCTTCCCTGGTAAAGGAAAAAAGACTCCGAACTGTAATCATACAGCAGGGAAGAGTCTGCCTGACAATCAGCGTCGGATTCTACGAAAAACATGTAATCCTCAAACTCTCTCTTAAGCGCAGGCAGCAGTCCGGCATCTTCTATGGCGAACATGGAAAAAGAATAACCCCTCTGCTGATAAATGGGCCCGGTTACACTCTTGAAGGCCCTGGGTATGATGGCTTCATCAACTCCCATAAATGTGCAGTTACTTCCATATTGTTTATGGACAACATTGGCAGGATCGACCGTCACCCTGTCATCCTCACCATTATAAAAACCATTGTCCAGATCAGTCGGGTAAATGGGATTTGTTGAGAGATGTGTATTGGCAATGATCCTTTTGATGTGCCTGGGTGCATTTTCCAGGTTGCCCCATTTGCCGGCTCCTACCAGGTAATCAATGATAAACTTATCCAGTGCCTCGTTGGTGGGAGCCACCATCCCATGGTGGTATCTAATAGCAACATTTGAAGGCAATCCGAACGTCCCCCGGGGTGCAGTTGTTTCTTCATTGAGGATATCAAAGGCCAGTTCGGGATATGTAAGATCAAAAAGGGAATCCACCACAAATCCCTCATCCGCACCCGGCTGATCAAAGGTTTTATCCTCGTTGTATATGAATTCAGGGAACCGGTTCACCAGGTCTAAAAACTGAGAGTAGGATCCATCTCCCGCATCGGTTTCAAGCAATTCAAAAGCATTTTGAAGGGGATCCACTACTTGATCAACATTGTATACAAATCCGTTTTCTGCAAAAATCTCATCCCCGATGATTTTCGCTCCTGCAAAATAGAGGTCATCAGAACTCTCAATGGGCCTGTCAAAATAGAATTGATAATCATCCACACTCAGGTTATAAATATCAAAATACTCCTTGAAAAATATGGGCACATATTTACGTGAATCGGTGAGGAACACCCTGTGCCAGTTCGATTCCAGTGTATCGACGATCTGGATATCTTTGTCCGCTTCATTATATTCAATCCCCAACTTCCTGTTTTTTTCAAGAAGCAGGGTCTCTCTTTTAAAGCCCCGGGGTTCGTCATTGTTGATGTCAAGGGTGTCGATCCAACCCCATACATCCAGTGAACGCAACTGGACCTTGCTCCAGGGATTCTGAACAATATGGTATTTTACCAGCTCATCAAGTTCGTCATCGGGTATATCTTCTACAATATTATATATAGGATGCTGCTGGAACCAAATTGTAAAAGCCTCATTGTTAGGGGCGAAGATCGTATAGCTCCCCGATCTGTCGATGATGGTATCATACCCGCTAAGCTCAACGCACTGCGCAAAGGTGGAAAGATCGGGCTGCTCCAACAATTGCGTGTATACCTTCCCTGCAAGCCAATCAGGTCGTGCATATTTATCCACTCTCTTCAATTCCGGATCACAACCCAGCAATATCAATCCAAGCAGGAAAAGCAGGACAATTGGTTTTGGTTTAATCATCTCAATTCGTTCAAAAAATGGTTAAATTGCCAGATTATCAGGTGATATTCGGCTGTATTACTCTGCAATCGGTTGCTTTTTTAGTCAGAGGGTCATCTCCAAGTGCGCATAAATATAAAAAATGTTCATTACAGGCCGGGAAGACAATAGCTAATTAGAGTCAGTCTAGACAACAGTTTTCCTGCACAACGTGCATATGACTTGTTGAATTTTAACTCTGGATTTTTATTATTAAATTGGGGGGCGATTTCAATATCAAACTTGGGGGGCGATTTCAATATCAAACACACATAACCAAACTAAAATCTTAATTATTATGAACAAAGAAAATGGCAAGGGTGTTTCCAGAAGAAAATTTATTGGAACCACTGCAGCTGCTACAGCTGGATTTACAATCATACCAAGTCATGTGGTTAGCGGAATGGGATACACTGCACCCAGTGATAAGCTGAACATTGCTGCTGTGGGTATTGGTGGCATGGGCAACTCAAACCTTCGGAACATCAAGGACCAGAATATTGTGGCCCTCTGTGATGTGGATTGGAAATATGCCGCCAAGACATTTGATAAATATCCCAAGGCTAAGAAGTTCTGGGACTGGAGAAAGATGTACGATAAGATGGGGAAAGATATCGATGCAGTGGTGGTGGCAACAGCAGACCATACTCATGCACTGATAGCTTCGCACGGAATGACCATGGGCATGCATTCCTATGTACAAAAGCCCCTTACCCATTCGGTATATGAATCAAGGCTTTTGACCAAGCTAGCCAAGAAACACAAGCTGGCCACCTCCATGGGGAATCAGGGTTCCTCAGGGGAAGGGGTGAATCTGACGACCGAATGGCTCATGAACGGAGAGATTGGTGAAGTAAGAGAAGTAGAGGCTTTTACTGACCGTCCCATCTGGCCACAGGGCATGAATGTACCTGAGGAGAAGATGCCGGTACCCGACACCCTTAACTGGGATCTCTTCACCGGTCCTGCCGAAATGAAAGACTTCAATGAGATATACCATCCCTGGAACTGGCGTGGCTGGTGGGATTATGGAACCGGGGCTCTGGGCGACATGGCCTGTCATATTTTACACCCGGTTTTTGTCGGACTGCAATTGGAGTATCCCATAAAAGTACAGGGAAGTTCTACCCTGTTGCTTACAGAATGTGCCCCAAATGCACAAATGGTTAAACTGACCTACCCCGAGCGGAAGCCTGCTCCAAATTTGAAATTCCCCCAGGTGGATGTAACCTGGTATGATGGCGGACTTCAGCCCATGAAACCGAAATGGTGGCCGGAAGGCAGAACCATGAATGATTCCGGTGGTGGTGTACTGTTCCACGGAAGTAAGGATACCCTGGTTTGTGGTTGTTACGGAGTAAATCCCTGGTTGCTTTCAGGCAGGGT
>JAUVKN010000046.1 GCA_030596245.1 Bacteroidia bacterium
AACCGCATTCGGAGTATAGTGTACAATAAGAAACAAGGAAAATACAGATTGGTTTATGATTTTTATGCCTCTCAAAAACTGAGGCAAAATGGCAAACAAACCAATCAGTATGGTACAAGTAAGACGTATTATTCAATTAAAAACAGAGGGGGCGTGCAAATACAGTATTTCCAGGACTCTGGGAATACACCGCACCACCCTTGAGGGTTACCTCAGAAAATTAGAATCCACCGGAAAGAGTTATCAGACTCTTCTTGCGCACAGCGATCAGGAATTAGTTGATATTGTATACAATGCATCGAACACCTTAAAGCCCGACGGCAGATTAAAGGAACTGGTGAAGCAGTTTGATTACTTCCTGAAGCAGTTGAGATATACTGGTGTTACCCGGAAAACTCTCTGGGAAGAATACAAAGAATCCCATCCCGAAGGATATGGATACACTCAGTTTTGCGAGCATTTTGCCAGGCATCTACTACGAACAAAGGCGACGATGCATTTTGATCATCGTCCGGGCGAATATCTTCAGATTGATTTTGCTGGTAAGCCTCTATATATTGTGGATCGCCAAACCGGGGAGATCATACCCTGTCCGGTGTTGGTCTGTGTACTACCCTTTAGTAATTATCCTTATATCGAAGCATTATCATCGGCTAGGCAAGAGCGTTTATTTGGTGCTTTGAGCCGGTGTGTGGAATATTTAGGCGGTGTGACCCGCAATGCACTTAGCGATAATATGAAGCAGTTTGTATTGAAGAATGAACGATATGAGTTTAAGTTCTCAGAAATGGTCGATCAGTGGTCCGCACACTACGGCATCAACCTGATTGCCACCCGGCCAAGAAAACCGAAAGATAAGCCATCTGTAGAAAGCAATGTATATATAGGATACTTGAGGATTTACGCTAAACTACGGAATGAAATTTTTTACAGTCTGTTTGATTTGAATAAACGGATACGAGAACTCATTGAACAACACATCCACATGTCCTTCCAGAAATTATCTGGTACCCGGCATGAAGTATTTACAGAACAGGAAAAACCATTTTTACGACCTCTTCCAGCGGAACCATTTATTGTCAAGCACACCACTAATGGCAAAGTCCAGATGAACTACCATGTGATCCTGGGAGAAGACAAGCATCAATACAGTGTCTATTACGATTACATAGGAAAGAAAACCAAAATAATATACGATGAAGAAAACGTTGAAATTTTCATTGGTTTTGAACGCATTGCTATCCACAAACGTGATTACCGGGTGGGAGGTTACACAACTCTTGATGAACATACTGGAGAAAAACCTTGACAAACAGGAGGATCCCCAGGGGAGCTTGTTTATCATACCCAGGCATGGTAACATACGTGGAAAAGAATCTTATCAATAATCAAATATTTATTAATTATCTAAATAACAAAACATGAATAAACAAATCACACTGGATCATTTAGCCCAATTAAAGCTGGATGGAATGTTGCAGGCCTATCAGGGAGTACTTGCTATGCCTGTCCAGAGCCAGCCATCATTAAACCAATTTATGGCTCGACTTGCAGAGGCTGAATTGCAGAGTCGAGCGACAAAAAGAACAGAGCTCTACCTGCGGCAAAGCAAACTCCGGTACAATGCCATTCTGGAACAAGTGTATTGCAATGCAGAACGTAATCTCTCCAAGGAAAAACTCATGATGATTGCAGACTGTAGCTTTATTGAGCGTGCTGAAAATCTGCTAATTACCGGAAAAACTGGTTGCGGAAAATCCTATTTGGCATGCGCTATTGGCAGACAGGCTTGTACACTCGGATACCGTACTCTGTACTTCGGAATGAATCGATTTCTGGAGAAAATATCGCTCTCCAAACTTGATGGTACTTATGTGAAATTACTGAATCAGATTGAAAAAGCTCAGCTTATTATTATCGATGATTTTGGGTTAAACCCACTGGATGGAGTTACACGTCTGGCATTGCTCCAAATCCTGGAAGACCGGTATGGAATAAAGTCAACAATTATCATATCCCAGCTTCCGGTTGGAAAATGGCACTCTTGCATAGGAGATAGTACGGTGGCCGATTCAATAATGGACAGATTGGCAGGAAATGCCCATCGTTTTGAATTAGAAGGAGACACACTGAGAAAGAAAAAAATAAGTTAAATTTGAAATATTAAATCAATCCCTATTGGGACTGTACAGTATACTCCGAAACAGTATGTACAGTTTGCCCGAAATATTCATTATCTTTCAATTCTTACATCTTTCATACTTCAATCCCACAATCATTGACCTGACCTTAACAAGGATTTTAGAACTATATTTTTCTTCATCAAATATTTGCCAATGACCAACATTGACGACCAATTGCATCATGTCATCAGGAAGGTCATGTCGGTATGCCAATAGGGTATGGTTCTCATCAACTATTATTTCCAGATTCAGGTCGATTGCCATTATACTTGAGAGTCTGGGGCGACAGTTGTAAACCTGAGCCAAGTAGATTATGTATGCCCAATCGCCAGTTAGGTATTTTCACTAATGGTCGGGATTAGTACCCTCTTCTGAGTTTTTTTAATGCAACCTGTTTATCTAAGAAGTCCTTAGCATAATGCCTAACCACAATTTCATAGTTCTTATGACCTGAGAAGGTGCGTGCAACATCGATTCCGTATAGTTCGATGTTCCGTATCACGGCAAATCGTCTTATTGAATGGCTTGTTATCACATCGGCAATGATGTGCTTCAAATCATCCTCGGCTTTTGCATTATAAATAAATGTGGCTTTGTCTTTAAGTGCCAGTTTTGTTATCTCTCTAAGGTTTCTGTTGAAAAATGTATCATCCATTCTATTCAGATAATCACCCTTGGTGGTCATATAATGCCGTACAGTCTTGATGGCTCTGGTATCCATTAAAACAACATCTCTTGACCTGTTATTCTTAAAGTCTGTGAACCTGACACTCAGATGGTCACCATTAAATGTGATGTTTTGCTTTCTGATGCTCAACAACTCATTGATTCTCAATCCCCAAAAGCCATTGATATAGGTCATGTCTTGCACACGCTTTTGTGCCTTGGTTTCTACCGATACGTTAACAATCTTTTCAAACTCTTCAGCATTTGGTGTGTAGTGGTCGTTTAGAGTTGGTTGTTTAAGGTAAAATGGTATTTGTGGTTGGTCAAGTTTGTCAGCGATAAAATTTAACAGTCGCTGTGCAGTCCCTTTCATATTGTAGACCTGTAGTCTACTTATTGATTTATGTTGAAATTCGTTCTTTTTCTGCAACCACACACCATAATTTTCAACAGTGATTTTATGTATGACTGACTTTATGGGTAATTTAAACAAATTGGAGTTATAATACTGTTTAAACTGTTTCAAGTGGCTACCATAAACAACTTTGCTGCTTCTTTTGGTTGTTAATTGCTTTAGATACTCATTTACATACCATTCTATTGGTAATATGTTTTCAGCGACATTATAGTACTCCTTTAGGTGTATTGGTGATGGAAGGGCATTGGTCTTAATTTGATATTTAATAATCGCTTGTCGTAAGTCCATTTTCACCTCATCAAGACCATCTTGGAGTGCTCCACCAAGTTCACCCTTGTTGACCATTTTCACCTGCTCCTTGGTCATGGTGTATTTTGTTGGTAAGTTCAGTGAGGTACCAGAAGTGTAGTAGCGTAGGTATATTTTGTAATTATTACCTTTAATGGGTGTCCCAAGCGCATAAAACCGTAATGTGAATTTCATTATGTGTTGTATATATACAAATTCTATACAAAATTACATATTTATACGTAAGTGACTAAATTATGTTATGTCTATAAATCGCAACATATCAACATTATATAAACTATCCTAAAAATTGGTATATTATTAATATGTATAATAATTAATTTACTAATTTTAGGTTCAAATCCTTGTGATGAACTTGTTTTACAGCCCCCATATCGCGGGAGAAACATTTGAGCTTGACGAAAAGGAGTCGAAGCATTCAGTACGGGTGCAACGTCTGGGAGTAGGAGACAGGGTAGTTCTTGTGGATGGCAGGGGAGGTTGGTATGAGGCGGCCATTGAGGACGATCACCCCAAGAAGTGCCAGTTAAAGATACTCTCCCATACACGTGATTATCAGCCGCTTTCATACAGTTTGCACATTGCTGTCTCGCCCACCAAGAATATGGACCGCTTTGAATGGTTTCTGGAAAAGGCAACCGAGATTGGCATTACCGAGATCACCCCCTTAATCTGCCACAGGACCGAACGAAAACAGCTGAAAATGGAACGGCTGGAGCGAATCCTCATCTCTGCCATGAAACAGTCTCTGAAAGCCTATAAACCCACCCTCCATCTTCCGGTCACCCTGGAGAATTTTTTAGAACAAGACAGGGTGGGCACCAAGGGAATTGCCCACTGTCATGCAACCGATCGGCGGGGATTTGCTGAACTGGGACGTTCCGATCATTACACGCTGCTTGTGGGTCCGGAAGGAGATTTCACCAGGGAGGAGGTCACTTTAGCCCTTGAAGCAGGCTTTCCCCCATTTCACCTGGGGCAGTCAAGGCTCAGGACCGAGACAGCCGCGGTTTACCTTTGCACAGCAGTACAGCTATTGCAGGAAATATAACATCCCTGAGGCATATGTTAGAGAAACAACCTGGCATTTATTGCGAAGCACTAAAGCACGTTGTAAAATAACATATGCCTCAGGGAAATAACATATGCCTCAGGGATGCTTTACTTTATTGGTCACCAGGAACTTACCAATAAAAAAGGGCCACTCAGGGCCCTTTTTTTCAGGATTTACTTAAAATGTTTTGTACAAGTTTGTCGTCTGGATCGTAAACCAGTGGTTTCAGTAGATTGTCTAAAAAATGATCCGTGATTTTTAAATCCAGTAAGTCCGGGATGTCGGATGATACGTATGATTCGTCATCAAATTCATCCACCCGGAAAAATAGGGTAGATACTTTTACCATAGGCAAATTATGTTAGGTTTTCAGTAATAAAACGCCTAACATCAATGTTTATTGTGAAAGTGTGTTAAAGAATGTAAAAGAATCTTAATAAACCGTAAGAGAAAGATCTTTTTCCTTGATCAACTTCCTGAGATTAATGAGCGCATAGCGCATGCGACCCAATGCTGTATTGATACTCACATCGGTCTGGTCAGCAATCTCCTTGAAGCTGAGTTCGCCATAATGCCTGAGAAGAACCACCTCCTTCTGATCATCCGGGAGTTCATTAATCAGAGTACGTATCTCAGTCTTAATCTGGTTGTTGACAATCAGCTCCTCAATGTTATCATCGGATAGTTTCTTGCTGTTAAACAGATCAACTTCAGAATCGTCGTTAGGGACCGAGTTCATCTGCTTCTCTTTTCTGAAATGATCGATAATCAGGTTATGGGCGATGCGGATCACCCATGATAAAAACCTTCCATTATCTCTGTATTTGCCAGCCCGCAGAGACTGGATCACTTTAATAAAGGTCTCTTGAAATAGATCTTCAGCCAATGGCTGATTCTTAATGGTAAGCAATATATATGTATACACCTTGCTCCGGTGTCGGTTAATTAAGTTCTCAATGGCTGAATCATCACCTTTGATATATGCTTGAACCAAATTCTGGTCGTTTACTAAACTCTCTTTCAAAACTCGCTCCTGTTGGTTAAGCGTAAAGGTGTTCCGATAGGCAGGATATTTTTGTGATCAAATGTTTATCGTCTGCAATTAAACAAAAATTATTGTTATTACAAAATATAGTATTTTAGTGCAAATATTATGCCAGCTATCAACGAGCAGGAAATTCATATCAAAGGTGCCCGGGTCCACAACCTGAAAAACGTAGATCTTCGGATTCCGCGCGATAAAATGATTGTGATTACGGGACTCTCCGGTTCGGGTAAGTCATCCCTGGCCTTTGATACACTCTATGCAGAAGGTCAGCGGCGCTACGTGGAGAGTCTTTCGGCTTATGCCAGGCAATTTCTGGGTCGCATTAACAAACCGGATGTGGATTTTATCCATGGCATTCCTCCAGCAGTCGCACTGGAACAACGGGTAAATACCCGAAATCCCCGATCAACCGTAGGAACTTCTACCGAGATCTACGATTACATCAAACTCCTGTTTGCCAGGATTGGTAAAACCTACTCTCCGGTCAGCGGGAAACTGGTAAAGAAGCACTCGGTTACCGATGTGGTGGATCATATCCTGAAGCGGGAAAAAGAGATGAAGCTGGTGATCCTCTCTACGGTATGTCTGAATGTTGAAAAGGATCTCAATTACCAGCTGGACATTTTCATTCAGCAGGGAATGACTCGTGCCATGGTGGATAACAGGATTATTCAACTGGATGAGTTGAAGTCCGGGGAGAAAAAACCTGAATACTTTCTCCTGAAGTTGGTGGTTGACAGGATCGTTGTACAGAAGGATGATGAATCGGTGAGCAGGTTTGGTGACTCGGTTCAGACAGCTCTGCAGATGGGACATGGTCATTGCATCATCTGGGATCCTGTTTCCGGGGATACTGAGGAGTTCTCCACCCGTTTTGAATCGGATGGTATGGAATTCGAGGAACCGTCGGAGTACCTTTTCAGTTTTAACAATCCTGTGGGCGCCTGTCCGGTCTGTGAAGGATATGGAAAAATAATGGGCATTGATGAGGACCTGGTTGTACCCGATAAACGCCTCTCGGTATATGATGATGCCATTGTATGCTGGAAAGGGGAGAAGATGAAAAAATGGAAGGATCGCCTGGTGATGAAAGCAGATCTTTTTGATTTCCCAATCCACACGCCCTATTATCAGTTAACAGAGGAGCAGCGCAACTTGATCTGGAAAGGGAACAGGCACTTTAAAGGATTGAATCGTTTCTTTAGTTACCTGGAGAGGAAGAAATATAAGATACAATACAGGGTTATGTTGTCGCGCTACCGTGGAAAGACCATCTGTCATGAGTGTGGTGGGAACCGATTGAGAAAGGAGGCCGGCTATGTGAAGGTGGGAGGAAAGACCATTAGCGATCTTGTGGATCTCCCGATATACGAATTAGAGCGATTCTTTGGAGATTTGAAAATCAGCAAAAAGGAGTTTGAAATCTCCAATCGCCTTTCAAAGGAGATCAACAGCAGGTTACACTTTATGACCAGCGTGGGTCTTGGATACCTGACACTGAATCGATTGTCATCGACCTTATCAGGTGGAGAGAGTCAGCGCATCAATCTGGCCACCTCCCTGGGGAGTAGTCTGGTCGGTTCACTTTATATTCTGGATGAACCCAGCATTGGTTTGCACTCCCGTGACACGCATCAGCTGATTGGTGTACTCAGGGAGCTTCAGCAACTGGGCAATACAGTGGTGATTGTGGAGCATGATGAGGAGATCATCCGATCCTCTGACCATGTGATTGACATGGGACCCATGGCTGGAAGACACGGTGGTGAAGTAGTATTTCAGGGGAATCACAGCGCACTCTTAAGGGAGGGAAAAAGTCTCACAGCCAGGTACATGAACGGATTGGATAAAATACCGGTGCCATCCACAAGGCGCAAATGGAGCAATTACATAGAATTAACAGGAGCCCGTGAAAACAACCTGACAGGAATCGATGTGAAGTTTCCGTTGAATGTACTGACCGTAGTAACCGGAGTGAGTGGTTCGGGCAAATCCAGTCTGGTGAGTTCAATCCTTTTTCCGGCACTCAATAAGCAATTGAATGGAACCGGCGAAAAGCCTGGGAAATATGACCTCCTGGGAGGTGATCTTCACCTTGTGGATCGGGTTGAATTTGTGAACCAGAATCCCATTGGAAAATCCTCCCGTTCCAACCCGGTCACCTACCTGAAAGCATTCGATGAGATTCGCAAATTATACGCCGCCCAGCAGGCATCGAAAATTAATGGCTATAAGGCTTCCCATTTCTCTTTTAACATCGATGGCGGAAGGTGCGATGAGTGCCAGGGAGAGGGTGAGATCAAGGTGGAAATGCAATTTATGGCCGATGTGCGACTCATTTGCGACAGTTGTCACGGTAAGCGCTTCAAAGACGAGATCCTGCATGTCACTTACAACGGGAAGAGTATTTTCGATCTACTTGAGATGACCATCAATGAAGCCATTGAGTTTTTCAGCGAATCGCAAAACTCCACAGAGAAAAAAATTATCAGGAAGCTTATGCCTCTCCAGCAGGTAGGTCTTGGATATGTGAAGCTGGGTCAGTCCTCAAGCACGCTAAGTGGAGGTGAGAGTCAGCGAGTCAAACTGGCTTATTTTCTAAGCAAGGAGTCGGATGCAGAGAAGGTGCTTTTCATTTTTGATGAGCCCACCACAGGCTTGCATATGCACGATATCTCATTGCTTCTGGCCTCCTTTGAGTCGCTGCTTGAGAAGGGACATACAGTCCTGGTGATAGAGCACAATATGGAGGTGATCAAGGTTGCTGACTGGATCATAGACCTGGGACCTGAAGGAGGAGATCAGGGGGGAAAGATACTATTTGAAGGCGTTCCTGAAGATATCTCTACCAAGGAGACCCATACCGGAACCTATCTTCTTCCCAAACTGAATGGCCTGCGCCAGTCCTGAATTCCACTGGCAATTCCTATTCTCAGAAGAAATAGTAGATCGCGGCCAGCACCCTCAGGTTATCAGCATTGGTGGTTTCGCTGGGGATGTAAAAGCTATCATGATTGCTGCCATAAGCAGCATTGGTGTATTCCAGTTCCATTGCCACTCTCACCTTACCCACATTGTATATGACCCTGGGGGCAATGCGGTAGAGGGATCGGATGGAGGTTCCCAGACCATATACAGTGGTGGTGGAAAGTTGTTCCTTGCTTCCGTTGTTGCGGGTAAGTCCTCCGAAAATGCCCACCTGAGGATTGCCATTGGTATGCACCTCGGCCCAGAAGGTCATGCTTTTCAAAGGGGTATAGCTCCTTTCTCCCGTAGTAACATCAACCACTCCAGTTATGCCATATCCGCTGATTCCCAATACATCAGAGATGTTCTCCCCGTAGCGAACCTGCAGTTTGGCAGTGATGGGTTTGGTGCTTAGCTTGGCAAATCCCATGGCGGTCAAACCTCCCACCTTTTCGTTCACCGAATAGGAAACTTCTGGAATGGGAGTGCTGCTCAGGCGGGGAACTATGGTCTTATAAGCAGCACCAATTCCAGCAAGTATATTCATGCCTTCTTCGTTGGAGCTTCCGTAATGGACCTGCAGATGCATATCGGGTATGGCCGAGTTCCGAAGGTAGCGGGAGCTAGGGCCAAGTTCACCTATGGTGGTATAATCCCGCTGGGAGAGTGCTGCTGCCACAATGCTGAATCCTCCGGTCTTATAGGTGGCTCGCAACTGTGGGTTCCGGGCAAAGGACTGCAAGGGGGTGCCGGTGTTGAAGGATACGGTACCGGGGAAGCAGCTGGTGACAAAGAGTGGATTCCAGTATTGGCCCGCCATGATTTCCAGGTGTTCCCAGTTTAGTTTCACAAAAGCATGGCGGAGGCGGAAGAGGTTGACGTTGAGGTTTGACTGGGCAAAAAAGTCCCCTTCGATCAGCCCAGAGGTCTTTGCACCAAAGGCATCGGGACCACTTAGTTTCACGCTTAGCCTGGACTGTAGCGCCAGGAAGTTGAAGTTCGATTTCCCATTGATATCATTCCCGTTGGGATCCTCCCGTACCTGGGCCGGCCAGAGCAGGAAATGTCCTTCCCTGGCAGCAACGGTTTGCCTGGAATCCCAGAAAAAATCGTTTTTCACAAAACCGGAAAACTTGATCCCAAAACCGGACTCCTCCTGCGCATTTACAGCCAGGATCGATACCAATGACAGAGTGATGATGATAATACGTTTCATATATTAATGTTTTTATGAGCGACACACATGAAGTTGTCTAAATCCGGAATATTAGTCGTTCCTCTCCGGGGGAAACATTTTCTGAATAAAATTTCTTTTTTTAACAGGTCGATTCAGAAGTTTATTCAGATTATTCTCAGCATCCAGGTTGCGGTCCCAGAGTACAAGGGCCTTTTCATATTGTGCTACTGCCTCCGGGTAGGCTCCCTGGTACCTGTAAACAAGTCCCAGGTTTGTGTAACATACCGATAACCTTCTGCTGTTTTCTTTAATTGCATTTTCTATTTCCCGGACCCTGGCCTCCAGGTATTTTTCCCTTAGATCAGCTTCTACCTCTTCAAAACCCTCATTGAAGCCTGACTCAATCATATCCCGGATCTGCTGGTTCGATTTGTCTTCATAACCGGCGTTCCACTTCTCATAGGTGAAGATAGCCCTCTTAACGTGTTTTTCAGCCAGTGATATGATGGAATCGGCCGACCAATCAGACCAGGGATTCAATGATGCGGGAATGCTGTCACCGTAAATAGCAATGGTCAATAGTGCCGCAGCCCGGTTGTTGTCAAGTACGCCCAGTTCAAATGATGCCCTGTAATGTGGTGTGGAATTGTAAATCTGCTCTATGGAATCAAGCAGGTCGAAGATTTTATAATAATCGCCCGACCGGGCATATGTATCATACCCTGAATAGAGCTCACGTGCCTGAACAATGCGAGGGTCAACCGAACAGTTCGCATTCCCGTAATAGTTTCTGGCAATCAAAATGCCAATGATCACCACGGCCACCATGACCAATAACAATCTGCCTATGGAATACTGCCTCACTGAACTCATTCTCGCTCCATTAACTATGTACCTGCTCAATCAGGAATTTTCTGATCTCCAGTGGAGTCTCTTTTGTGAGTTTTGATACAATAATATGGACTATGATTGCCAGGGGAGCACCTATCCATGCAAAGTACCATGCTTCGAGCCAATAGCTGATGAATTCATGAGCAGGCAATGTTACTCCGGATTTACCCGCAATAAAGTAGGTGATTGCAATTACAGAAATAGTGCCGCCTGTGATGAGTCCGGCAATGGCACCAGACTTGTTGGATCCGCTCCACCAGATACCTAACAGGACCAGAGGGAAGATGGTGCATCCTGCAAGTGAAAATGCCACTGCCACCAGCTGACCGATCAAAGCAAAGTTTTTCAATGCAATGAGGGTGACAATGATGGCCATCAGGACGGTTCCCAGTCTGGCATACAGCAGTTGTTTCTTCGGACTGGCATCTGGATTGATCACCTTCACGTAGAGATCATGTGCAAATGCAGATGATCCGGCCACCAGCAGTCCGGATACGGTTGAAAATGCAGCGGAAACCCCTCCTGCAGCCAGCAATCCAACAATCAGGGGATGGATGTTCCCCAGCTGTGCGGTATATACCACAATGGCATCTTTGGCAAGGGTACCCACCTCTGGGTGAGCGGAAAGGATCTTTCCAAAAGCCGCATAGGCGGGTGCACTCCAGTAGAGGATACAGATAAAGAACAGTCCCCATACCACTGACCATCTGGCATCCCTGGCCTTGGGTACCACGTAGAACCGTTGGATCACATGGGGAAGCCCAGCTGTCCCGATCATCAGTGAAAATGCAATGGCGATCCATTGGAAGAAGGTCTTTCCGGTGGGAGGATCCCACGGCATGGCAAATTCCGGTGCCGGGACAATGGCATAATCATGTCCGAGCGAATTGATTAGTTCCTTGGTCTCATTGATGGGTAACCCCGATATGGTATCGGAAACCACCGAGCCATACCCAATTTGGGGCAACAACCAGAAGTAGTCGAATTTGGCCGTAAGAATAAACAGCGGGATCAGGAATGAAATAATAATAATAATATACTGTATCTGCATGTTCTTGGTGACACCCAGCATTCCGGAGATGAGTGTATAGGTAAGTACTACCGTGCCACCAATAACTACGGCCCAGCTGTATTCAATTCCCATCACCCATTTAAACATCAGCCCAATACCTCCGAACTGACCCACACAGTAAGAGATGGAGATAAGTATAGCGATAATTGCACTAACAGCTCTAAGGGTTTTGGAATAGTACCTGTCTCCTATAAAGTCAGCCGCTGTGTATTTACCGTATTTCCTGATCTGTCCTGCCATCAGGATCAGCAGCAGCACATAGCCGCCTGTCCACCCTACCACATAAGCCAGTCCATGATAACCGGAACCATACATCAGAGCAGCCATCCCCAGAAAGGATGCTGCGCTCATCCAGTTAGATGCAATGGCCATACCCGATCCTACTTTGGAAATGCCTCTTCCGGCGGCATAGAAATCGGTGGTGTCCTTTGCCCGAAAAACTATACCCACCATGACAAATAGAATGAGTATGGTAATTAATATAATTGCAGGTCCGACTTTAAAGCCACCCTCAAGTTGGGTAGCTGCAGTTGCAGCCTGGAGTAAACTGGGAAATGATAATACAATAAGTGGAAGCAATATTTTTTTCATGATTGGAATCTTTTAGTAGTGGTGCCGGGAAAAACTAATCTTCTATACCATATTTCTTATTGAACATGTCGGTTCTTATGCAATACAACCAGCACAATCCAACAAACAGTATGAGTAAGAATACTGCAGTATAGAAATAGTGAAACGGGAAACCCAGGAATTTAAAGTCTGTCAGGACCGACCTGTTATGAATAAGGTACAGTCCCATGGCTTCCACAAACAGTTCCCTGCCCCCGGCATTAAATGATTCCATAAGTGAGGCTTTTACTTCGAGGGGTGCAATTTTGCCTCTTACATCCAAAGGTTGCAGATTGAACAGATCCACCAGCACGGGGATGAGCTTATTCTTTGCAGCCACATAATCAGCATCGGTAATGATTTGCGTAGATTCAGCTATTTTCTCAAAATCACTCACTGCAGCTTTCAGGATCTCTTTCTGTGCACCCTCTGCAAGTTGAAAGGCCATCCAGCTGACTGCATTGTCAAGAACCTTCCTGTGTTCAGGATCAATGGCTACTTTTCCGAGTACTGAAAGGGCAGCCTGACCTGCGTTTTGAAAATCGGCAGTGACAGGTTCTCCGGCTTCTATGTTCTTCCAACTGGTCTCAAATTGGATATAGGCTGGTTCAGGAGTGGGCTTTTCAAGGATCCTCAGTAAGATCTGAAACCCAAAAATGGCTACAGCCCATATCAATACAAACTGTAGTACCATGTTCCTGTTTCTCCTGGCACTGTCGGTGGTTGGTTTAAAAAAACTAAAGTGGTAGTCGTTCTGTTGAGGGTCCATGCAAAAATGAGTTAGAGAGTTGGATCGTTAGGGTGTTAGAATGTTGAGTTATTTGTGTGAATTAGTTAACAGTGTGCTAATTTAAAAAAAAATAGGTTGTCCGCACACGGCGGACAACCTATTATAGCTTAATTATTCTCGATCTTAATTATTCTGAACTAGTCGTCGAGCGAACCAAACATGATGGCTACACAGCCTTCTTCCGGTTCAATCACATTTTCGTTGGGAACCGGGACTTTTACCATGATTTTTAATTGCTGACTCGACTCCAGTTTGAAATCCCATTTCCAGTCGAAATCTTTCAGGCTATTGTCATAGAGAACTTTGCCATTTCTGGTATCGACAACCTTGAACTCTATGGGAGACAGATTGCTTGCTCCACACACCCCGATCCTGTAGTTTCTGTCTGAATAAAAGGTCTTGTAAAGCTCCGCTTCCTCACCCTCAATTAACAATGCAGCATGGTAGTTACCATCATGTTGATATGGATCCAATCCGGCTTTACAGGTGTTTTTGGCGAATTGTTTGCACTGGGCGTTCATTGCCATTGGCAGTGTAAGCATGCAAGCAACCAGGGATAATAAGAGTATGCCTTTCTTAGTCATGGTATATTGTATTAGGATATATAGCTTGTTCTGATTTCTATAACTTTGGATTTCAATTCATTGAACACTTTCTGAGTAATTTCAATGGAGGATTCCGATTTAAGTGTTGTGACATTGGTTTCAGGATCTTCTACGGCTGTGACTTCACCTTGCTCAATGGTGATCTTATCAAAGATGGTCTTGAGTACTTTCACATCTTCCAGTATTGCCATGGCATCCTCGTCATCGGGCGACTCCTCAAGGAGATTTACCATGATGTCGAGAGAAAGCTTTTGATCCACGATTCTTTCAACCAGTTTGCCTTCCAGTTCGTTCTCTTTCACCAGGTTGGTTGCAATATAGAGACCTTCTAACCAGCCTCCAACCAGGATCACCGACGCAGTTGCTTCAAGCCCGTTCTCCTTAAGGAAAGAGCTGGAGTTCATTAACGTCTCTGAAATGATATCAATGATGACATCGCGGTTGTTAATATGGTCCTCCAGTCGTTGGATGGTCTCCTCATTGATGGCATCCAAAATATTTAACCCATCGGCCATCTCTTTGGCAGCTTCAATATAGTTGAGGGTTGCCTGAGCTTGATCAAACAGGCTTGCATAACTCAAATCGGTGGAGTAGATCCCAAGGTTCAGGGCTTTACTTTTGGAAGTGATATACTTTGATGTATTCTCCGTAGGGTTCATGAGCCCCTCGTTGTATTCTGCTCCGGCGTTTTTTATAAGCATGGCTGTTTCAAGAGGAGAGGGAAGGGAGTAGAAAATCCTCTTGGCTGTGTTCAGTTGCTCCTGTGTTTCCACATCAAGACTACCTGTGGCTTCAAAATCACCGGAACCTACACCTTCACTTTTCGTTCCGCGGTTACATCCAGTCAGAATGAATCCGAGAAAAACAAACAGAAGAAGGGAGACTCTACCGGTTAATATTAAGTTTCGGTTCATGGGTTAGTTATTTAATTCACTGGGTTAATTGGATCACTATGCAAAATCTGCGCAAGTTATTACAGAGTCGTTGTCTCAGTTAGAAGCTTTCTTAATGTAGTAAAAATAATATTTTTTTTTGAATTACAAAAAGGTTACCGAACCTCTCAATAGCTAATATCTATGTGATATTCAAATAGTTATTTAAAAAACGAGAACCTTTCCATAAGCAAGGGTTCATATTCGCTATAAAGTTCCTCTGTCCACACGATCATATACCTGGTAAAGTCACCAATTTCCAATCCCCTTAATGATCGGGTTCCAATCCCCTCAATGATCGGGCATACACAGTCGGACATGATATCGTACGAAAATGAGTCATTATAGTTTCTCTTTTTTTTCATAGTAACTGCACAGGTGGCTGATTCCACACTGGCTACACCCGGGTTTTCTTGCCTGGCATACATACCGTCCATGCAGAATCAACCAGTGGTGGGCCACTGGAATCTGCTCTTTGGGGATGTGCCGTATCAACTGCATTTCAGCCTCATATGGATTCTTTGCATTGGTGGTTAGTCCGATGCGTGCAGCCACTCTGAACACATGAGTGTCAACTGCCATGGCTGGTTTCCGGAAAGCTACTGAAAGAATCACATTGGCTGTTTTCCTGCCAACACCTGGGAGCTGTTGAAGCTCTTCCATTGAATCGGGAACAACCCCATTGAAAGTCTCCACCAGCATGCGGGCCATCCCCAGGAGATGTTTGGCTTTGTTATTGGGATAGGAGCAGCTTTTGATCAGTTGAAATACCTGATCCAGTTCTGCTCCGGCCAGGGACTCAACATCGGGGAAGCGTTTAAAAAAACCGGTCGTGATCAGATTGACTCTTTTATCGGTACACTGGGCCGAAAGGATCACCGACACGATAAGCTCAAAGGGATTGGTATAATCCAGTTCAGTCTTAGCCACCGGCATGGCCTGTAAAAAATATTCAATCACCTTTTCAAACCGTTCCTTTTTTTTCATGCGCTTCAATTAAGAATGTGCATTTTAACAAAAGATAATGATTTTGCCAACTATTCTTACAAACTGTAATGGTACTTGGTTTTCTGGTATTAAATGTTTAGGTTTACACCCACAAATTAGAAGAATGGCATTAAGAAGTTTGGTATATTATTTTTATTTTTTCACTGACAGATAGTTGGTCGGGCTTACTTAATGCATGTTGTACCCGGCTTTTAGTCGGGTTTTTTGTTTTATAGCGATGGCAAAAACGATAGCAATACAGGGTGGTTACGGCGCGTTTCATGAGATTGCCGCACACCATTTTTTTGAAAATGAGGAGATTAAGATCCTTCCCAGGAATACATTCCGGGATATGGTTACCACCCTTAAGGAGCGACGGGCCGATTTTGGAATCATGGCCATTGAGAATTCCCTGGCAGGGAGCATCATTCCCAATTACAACCTGATTATCAATACCAGCATGCATATTACCGGGGAGATCTACCTGAGGATCAAGCAGAACTTAGTAGCCATGCCAGGTGTAAAGATCTCAGAACTTCGGGAAGTGTATTCACATCCTATGGCCATTCTGCAATGCCAGACCTTTTTTGATACCCACCCGGATATTCGATTGATTGAAAGCATTGATACGGCATTTAGTGCAGAAGAGATTGCAGAAAAGGGATTGCGGGATACGGGTGCCATTTCGAGCCGGTTGGCAGCAGAGAAGTATGGACTGAACATCCTGGCCAGGAGTATAGAGACCAATAAGAAGAATTATACACGGTTTCTGATCCTGACAGAAAACGGGATCACAATTCCACCGGAAGAGGTCAACAAGGCTTCAATCTATTTTACAGTGGCTCATAAATTCGGGTCTCTTTCCAAAATTCTCTCCATAATATCCTATTACGAAATAAACCTGGCCAAGATCCAGTCTATGCCCATTCCTGGTAAGGATTGGGAGTATATGTTTTATGTGGATGTGGAGATCAATGATTATGACATGTATCAAAAATCCCTGGAGGCCATCAAGCCGTTTACCCCTTCCCTGGGAATCCTGGGCGAGTATCGAAAAGGTAATTCAGTAATTGAATAAATTGGAATTATGGTAGTTGACATAGAATTGGAACCGTTGTTAATTGAAGATGATCTGTTCACCAAACCCATATTTATAGCCGGACCATGTAGTGCGGAGACTGAGGAACAGGTATTAAATACCGCCATTCCCCTGGCCGCCATGGGCATAAAAATCTTCAGGGCGGGTATCTGGAAACCCCGCACCAGGCCCAATGCCTTTGAAGGAGTGGGTGTTGAAGGGCTCAAATGGATGCAGACCGTTAAGAGGGAGACCGGTATGATGGTTGCCACCGAGGTGGCCAATGTAAAACATGTATATGAAGCGTTGAAGTCTGGTGTGGATATTCTCTGGATCGGTGCCCGGACATCGGCCAACCCCTTTGCAGTACAGGATATTGCCGATAGTCTTCGTGGTGTGAATATCCCGGTGATGATTAAAAACCCGGTGAATCCTGATGTGGACCTCTGGATCGGGGCCATTGAACGGATCAACAATGCAGGCATCAAACAGATGGCTGCCATACACAGGGGTTTCTCAAGTTATGACAAGACACTATATCGCAATGTACCGCAGTGGCAGGTTCCCATTGAGCTGCGCAGAAGGATTCCGGAAATACCGATCATTACCGACCCCAGTCATATCTGTGGCAACCGGGAGTTTCTCTATGACATCTCCCAGAAAGCGATGGACCTGTATTTCGACGGATTGATCATCGAGACCCAC
>JAUVKN010000113.1 GCA_030596245.1 Bacteroidia bacterium
GACATAAAAATTGGAATATTAAATCCGAAAAGCTTGTAAATGAATTTGCCTCTGCTCCCCTGCACGGCATAATGGTTGCCTTTGGATTTTTCCATTCCGTGATCATGACAACTGATTTGATGGCATCTATATCTGGGAACATTATCAAATTCCCTCATGATATTAGATTTATCGGTTCTAATATCCCATTGTGAGAAATGGTACCGGCAAGTCTCCGGCCAGATTAAGATGGTATCGCCCTGAGCAAGGCATTGGTTAAAAATCTCATCCCAGATTCCCAGTACTTTTGAACTTGACTCAAATCCATTCGGGCCGTCCAGCCTGTATCCATCCACTCCATAATTGAGAGAATACTTGACCCAAACATCTGTCCACCACTCTCTGAATTCTTTATTATCATAATCAAAATCTTTCATCCGCCAGCTTTCACCTTTGAACCAGTCAGGATGCTCCAGAATAAGGGGACTTTCATTCAATACACCATGGGTAATGACGTCTAAAAATACTTTTATCCCCCTCCTGTGAGCTTCATCAATCATCGATTTAAAATCCTCCCCTGTACCTAAATCAGGATCAAACTCATCTGGTCTGATGCAGGCATACACCGATTTAATTCCACAAAAATGATTGGTTGCGTTACAATATCCGGCAAGCCAGATCCCATTAATACCTAACTCTTCAAGGTACGGTAATTTCGCCTCTAAACTCTTGAAATTTCCACTGCCACTTCCTTCTCCGGCTCCATTTGGTGAAGTAAAGGCATACGGATTTATCTCGTAAATTATCAGATCTCTTGTCCAGTGAGGAGCAATCTCTTTTTGTGCGAAAACCGACTGATAGGATAAAAAAGAAATGATAGTAAAAAGAAAGAAATAGTAATTTTTCATTTTCTTATACATTTTACGAATGGCTGCTGGTTATTCCCAATACAACCTGTTGTCCAGTAGATAGTCCAACATCTCTTCATACAGGTTCAATTGAATATCTAAAATATCACCATGAGTGACAAATGGTTCAGGGAACCTTTCGGAAGTAGTTCCATGACTGCATTCAAAAGTAAAAGCCATGGTGCCTGAAATATGATGCAATGCAGGAATCAAATTAAAAGTTGTGCGTGGGGGAAACTCTTTATCTTCAATAGAAGGTTCACTATTCCAATCATGAAGGACATGAGCCAGACCTGCATTTTTGTATCGATGATTTAGCCGGTTACGAATATCATCAATACGCACCTTCATAAACCACGGTAAATAGCTGGCCATGAGGATCATTGGTTTATTTTCGTGAGAATGCAGGGAAACCGTAATATCGGGCACTTCGGAACGGGTTATATCCAGGATGGCTTTTGTCTCATCGGCCATGGGCGAGAAAAAATCATCATGCATCGGATTTATCCCATCATCATTGAAATAGGCCCCAAGAATTTTCACATTGCCTTTCATGGGATGAACGGCTTTGGCACCAGGCCATCCATAGAAGGATCCGTCCTTCCGGGTCCCCTGACCATATTTTGTCATTATTTCTGTTGGAAGTCCCACGAAACTGTCATACGGGCATCTATTACGTCCGTCAGGATTGCCACACGGGACAATAATAATCCGGCATTTCTCCATCTTGCTTTTTAAGGAAGTCCAATCCTTTCCACGATAATCCTCACCCGTTTCTGCAACATGGATCAGGTTAACCAAGCCAACGATATTTTCAAGTTCCTGTCCATGAACAGGACCCAGGAAAAAAACCACCGGTTTGCTGCTGCTGTCTTTCTTTGCATAAAATGCCGGATTCCGGGCCGCAACTGCCGAATTATAATTGGCCCGGGAATGAAAGTTGTCTTTTGTCCCATAATACACAGCATAAACCGGCAAGCCCCCCGGGGAGATCGCTATGACCTCTGCTTTCCCGGTTTTAATATCCATGATCTCTTCTTGAATATCGGATAACTTTGATTTATAAAAACCAGGTATATCGGTAGGATTGGGCGGATCACCGGCTTCAATCACGATCTGGGAAAATGAAATCTCAGACGAGGTTATGATCATTAAGATCAGGCAAATGGATAATCGTATTTTCTTCATAGTATTTATTTTATTGATCAGTATTAACACCGATGGTTATGGTAAACGTTCCCCAGGTAACATTTCTCTTGATTGTTTTCCACTCCTTGACTTCATAACTGGCAAGAAATTTAATCTGATGTCCGATGGGACAATCTTCAGAAATATGGATCACGGAAGATACTGCATACCCGTCGCCCCATTTATCGGGTTGCAGGTCCACATGTATGCGTTCATTGTCTATATATGGATCATCATAGTATAACCTGGTGCGGTGACTTACCTCATAGACCATAATTGATTCACCGGGTTCTGCTATGTTATTTCCGTTGCCACTGCCAAAGATCTCACTATCCCCATCATCTATTCCAATATTTGTAAACTCAGGAACATCATACATGACCGGTGCTTCAAACTCATCTGACCACCTGTTTTGATTGTCAGAAATGGAAAGATGAAATTTCAACCTGAAGGGAGCACCATTGGTTGGGGGCGGGTTAGATGCTGTAATCTTGAAGTCCTGTGTAATCCATTCAGGTTCACCGGGCACTAATTCGTCTATTTCAATCACAGGATTGGCTATGGAAACATCGCTGCTGGAGCAACTCAGTTCCACTTTAAGATTTTTCGCGATGCTGCCGCCCCTGTTCAGCAGGCGAAGTTTTAATTTGCATGCTCCCTTTTGATCAATGAAAATATTCTCATTATTCACTTTATGTGTCACATAAACTACTTCAGCCGGATCTCTCTTTTTATAGATCCCAATCTGATGGCTCTCGTGATTTACTGAAAAACTGATCCTTCCCTCAGCATCACTCTTCAGGCTGACCAGCTCCCTGCTATCCTGCGTTTCATTAAAATCCAGCATTGTGTATGCACTGTTTGGTTCATAGCATGGAGGGGTTTTTACGTTTAGCAGGACTCCGGGAATGATCCAGCCATGGGGCTGCCATTTCCTGGTGGTGATCCCCATCCCTCCCTTTGTGACACCCTTCATTTCGATATACCCTGTTTTATCCAAATTACTCTCAATCTCATATCCCCAGATTTCAAAATCGGGGTAAAGGTCGGCATGGTGCCAGCGCTCAGGTGCAGGATTTGGATTATTAAAGGATGAAACAACAAAACCAAACGCATCTTTCAAACCCTGGGGCATCAAACTATGCCCCCCCTCATAAACCTGGTATTCATACGTCAGGTTACCCTCCTGCAGGGCTCCGGCATGAACCTCATCATTCAGGTAAACCAACTCCCCGGTGGTGCTGTTATGAAATCTCAGGTTCACCCCATGAAGGTTCTTAAACAGGTACCTGACGCAGTACAGGGTATGATTGTCAGGATAACCAATGAAAAACTCAGGTGAGCCTTTGGAGTTTACTGCTGTACCAACCAGCTGGGGGTACTTTCCTGCTATAAAGAAAGACATGATCCCCCCCATGCTATGTCCTATGATCGCCCTGTTTGCCCTGTCAGTCAGGGTCCGGTATTGTGAATCAATGTGGTTAACAAACTCCGGGAAATAATCTTTAAATTGAGTCTCATAGTTGATATTGGAATGGTATCCTATGTTGTATGGCCGTATATCCGAATCGACCGACCGGCCGTTCCAGGCGACAATGATTACAGGATTCTCCTTCACCAACCCTGCAAGTACATCTGATAACCTGGATATATGACTTCCTTTATTGCCATGGAAATAGTATATGACAGGATATGATTTTCCGGAAGTGGAATAATCATCCGGTAAGAAAATCCTGTACGGCTTCTCCCGGTTAAACACCTCGCTGAAATGAGATTTATCTACCTGGGATAACAGACTGCCGGGAAGCACCAAAAGTACAAACAGCAACAGAATGGATGATGGACTTTTTTTCATTATTTAATCCTCTCTAAAAAAATTTAAATATTCTCCGTTTTAATAATATCCATTCCTTATTTTTCATCATTGCTTCCCTGAAGGATACTTTCCAGCAATAATTGATAAGCATCAGCCTGCCTGTAAAATCCAAGATCAGTGGGATGGGTCCCGTCAACTGTACCCTCCCCGTCAAAGCCAAGTTGCCCCTCTGCAATCTGGTAATAGAGGTTCCTGGTTCCGCTGTTTAACAGATTCTCATACGCACTCCTTAAAGCTCTGCGGCTTTCACTATTTCTCAACCTTCTCTTTTCGACCAGAAAAGCATCGTTGTAAGTAACCCCCTCCGCCAGTACAATGGGAGTATCAGGATGTGCTTTTCGCAGAATATTTACAAAAGGTTCAACCCGGACTGCAACTTCATCAGCCTGCAGGTTAGGCAGACAGTCAATAAAATAGATCAACGGATCCAGTTCCGCAAGCAACTCAGCCATCTCGGGTTCCATTCTACCATTGCCCGAGAATCCCAGGTTAATAATTTCACGATGGAAACGCCTTCCAAGGATGGCAGTTGAACACATTCCGGGCCGGGATGCGCACCCTCCCTGAATAATGGAAGTACCATAGAACACAATGGGCTTTCTGGTATCCGGCGGGACGCTTTCGATCCTGAATGCTTCAGATATCCCAATTTTGACATATTCAATTCCATTGTACAGGGGGAGATATAACATAAACTCACGTGTGCCCTCAGCAATACCTTCTACGAGGGTAACCGTGTTTTCTCTGTTTTCAGGCCGGCCCACCCCCAACCAGTGCCATGAACCATCCTCCCTTTTCACATAAAGGTCAACTCCGCTGACTCCGGTGGCAGCAAAATGATTCATCGACAGATTCTCGCCTGTTAAACCCCAGCTTGCCTTTATGGTTGTGGCATCTGTGATAAACCGCACATAAAATCCAGCTGTATGATGACTGAGGTTCCAGACAGGTTCCCGAACAATCTCTTCCGCTTTTGCCGGCAGGCGGTTATAAGATAAGGAATCACTCTTCCAACCTTTGCCTTCTATACCAAGCTCCCTAATGTCGGTCCAGGTATACCCGTCATCATCGGACATCTCTTTTACTGGCTGTCCGTAACACAATACGGGGGAAAACAGCAGGGAGAGGATAGATGTTAATACTAATATTTTCATAATTTTGAATATTGAAAATTTCGTTGTATAATATGGCAATGTAAAATTTTATGAATACTTTTACTTCTCTATCACAAAGCTTTTATATGGTTTATTTTTCCTTACGTTAACTTATTTTTTATAATCTATAAAAAAATGAAAGGTACTAAAACATTTACAACATTTCAACTAACCACACTGGTCCTTCTAAGATTAATGATTGGTTGGCAGATTTTATATGAAGGGATTTCAAAGTTGCTTATCCCAAACTGGTCATCAGCCGTATTTTTACGGGAATCTCAATGGGTTTTATCAGGATTTTCCAACTGGATCATTTCGCATGACGGGGTTCTGCAGGTGGTGAACTTCATGAATATATGGGGACTGATAGCTATAGGATTGGGATTAATCCTGGGTCTTTTTACAAGGGTTGCTGCTATTGCAGGTGCTACCCTGATATTTGTCTATTTTTTAAACAGTCCGCCATTGCTGGGCCTGGAATACAGCTTACCTACTGAAGGGAACTGCCTGATTTTCAATAAAACACTGATCGAAGCAGTTGGCCTTCTTATTCTGGTAGCCTTTCCTACCAGTTCAATCATGGGACTGGATATGTTTATTTCACGATTTAAGAAATCCAAAATCAAAAAGGAGGAATAGAATAATGGAAGATGAACAAAAGGATATGAATGAAAACAGATCCGTCAAGCGCCGGACCCTGCTTAAGGCATTGATCGGAATCCCTGTATTGGGATATTTCGCCGCTGAAACTTTGCGGAAATTTAATTTTGACAGGGCTAAAAAATCCAGGGTCATCAAAGAACTTGGGCTGGATGATTTAAAAATACCCAAAGTCCTGACAAGCTCTTCAGGGAAAAAGGGAGATCTGATTCGGGTAGGTTTTATCGGTTTTGGGAACCGGGCTCATCAATTGTCCAATTCTCTTGGTTTCATGCATCCCGATAAGGTAAAAAGCAAGGAAGAGGATGGTTCCCTGGCTGAATGGCTGGAACAGGAGGATCTGAATGTGGCCATTACCGGTATTTGTGATGTATATGATCTGCATGCTGAAAGAGGGCTCGCTACTGCACACAATGACGTTCGTCCGGGAGGGGTCTCCGGGCAGAATCTTTCTGCTAAACGATACCTCTCTTATCAGGATCTACTGAACGATAAGGATATTGATGCTGTAGTTATTGCAACACCTGATCATCATCATGCAAAGATTACCAGTGAGGCTGTCAAAGCAGGCAAGCATGTGTATTGCGAAAAAAGCATTTGCCGAACCGAGGAAGAACTATATGAAGTATATGATACAGTAAGGAATAGTGACCGCGTATTTCAATTGGGGCACCAGATTACCCAGAATGTTGTTTTCCAGCAAGCCAGGGAAATCATAAAGAGAGATATCCTCGGTAAGATCACCTTGATCGAAACCACAACCAACCGGAATACAGCCAGTGGAGCATGGATAAGGCATCTTGACGATGACGGCAATCCGAAACCCGGGGATGAGAATTCCATTGATTGGCTCCAGTGGCTCGGTTCACGGCCATACAAGCCTTTCACTACTGACCGCTTCTATAACTGGACCAAATGGTTCGATTACGATATGGGAATGATCGGTCAGTTATTCACCCATGAATTCGATGCTGTAAACCAGCTGTTAAGAATAGGAATTCCAACATCTGCTGTAGCCTCGGGTGGGATTTACTATTGGAAGGACAACCGGGAAATACCTGATATGCTGAATGTTGCCTTTGAATATCCTGAAAAAGAGATGACATTAACTTACAGCGCCAGCCTTTCATCAAGCCGGCAAAGAGGACGGGTATTCAACGGACACGATGCCTCCATGGAACTGGGGGGATCCCTGAGTGTCACGGCTGACGGGAATTCAAGCCGCTACAAGGAGTATCTTAATAAGGGCCTTATTGATCCATCTGTACCTATGATCTCGATTAATCCGATGTCGGGAGGAGATATTGATGCCATTACTTCAGCAACGGAGAAGTACTATGCATCCAGGGGGTTAACCACCACCAATATCAATGGCAGAAGGGTTGATGTCACCCACCTGCATATCAAAGAGTGGATCTATGCCATACGAAATGGTAGCCAGACAAGTGCCAACATTGAACGTGCTTTTGAGGAGGGTGTGGCCTGCGTGATGGCAAATAAATCCTACCAGGAAAAGCGCAGGGTGGAGTGGGATCCAATCAATCGCAGGATTGTATAACATCTGTCTGCCATGGGACTGAAACCGGATTCAACATGAACCCTGTCTTTCAACTATTGAAAAGGCCGGTATTATACGTCCTGTTTGCTGCCATAACTGCCTGTGGTCAGAACTCCAGTGAGACCACATCTTTCCGATTCGAACAGGATGACTACGGAGTTACACTCACTGAAAACGGGAAACCGGTATATTACTACCGGAAAGAGCCGAAAACCCTCACGGGGGAATATGTCTGCAACAATTATATTCACCCCCTGTATGCCCTGAATGGGGATACTCTTACCGATGAATTTCCCCAGGACCATCCATACCACAGAGGGATCTTCTGGTCGTGGCACCAAGTATATATTGACAGCACCAGCCTCGGGGATGACTGGATCATGAAAGACATCACCCATGAAGTTACTAACGTTCATACGGGCACCAAACAGGCCAAAGCCACCCTTGACCTGGAAGTGGCATGGAGATCTGCGCTGTTGAAGAACGGGAAGCTCTTTATGAAGGAAAAAACCAACATCACTGTTCATCCTTTGACAACAGGTATCCGGGCCATTGATTTCGAAATATCTCTTCAGGCACTGATCCCGGGGATAAGCCTGGGTGGTTCTGATGATGAAAAAGGGTATGGGGGACTTTGTGCCCGCATCAAACTGCCGGACGACCTGGTTTTCACCTCCTCTCAGGGAGCTGTAGAGCCGCAAACGCTGCAGGTTATCGCTGGCCCCTGGATGGATTTCTCAGGATCTTTTGGTACTCCTGATGAGGTGAGTGGCCTGACCATCTGTTGCCACCCATCCACACCCAATTACCCGGCCCCCTGGATCCTGAGACAGAAAACTTCCATGCAGAACATTGTGTTTCCCGGAAGAGACAGGGTGAAGATCCCTACGGACCATCCCACCATTCTGAGGTACCGCCTGATCGTTCATGAAGGATTGGCCGGCGAACTGGACCTTCCCGCGTTGCAGGAAGAATATGAAAAGACCGTTTTAAAATAGTCCACCAAAAAAAGTCATAACCTATTATGAAAACAAATGGTTTGCTACAAATTCTGGCAATGCTGTATCTGGGCGTTGTCACAGCCTCTGGCCAGATCAAAGAGTATTCTCAGATAATTGTTGTTAATGATTATACCTACGAGATTGAGGTCGATGGCAGCCGTAACCCTGTCAACGAGACAATCATTATTGAGAATCTGGGCGATGCGCCGCTTGTGAATCCCCGAATCACGGTGAATGGCTTATACGACTGGTTCGACACGGAGACCATTGCCCTTGAGGTTACCCGGGGTTGTAAAACGGATGAGGAAAAGGCATTGGCAATCTGGGATTTCATCCGTCTTAATTTCCAGCACCTTAATTCCCCCGGTGACAGGGAGTGCCATAATCCCATGGTAGCAATGAACGTATACAGCTATGCCCCCTGTGCCTATCACAGCACGGTGTTTACAGAGCTCTGCCGCTCAGTAGGCGTCAAGGCACGGGTCTGGGAAGTCTGGCACCACACCATCACCGAAGCATTCTACAACAATACATGGCACATGCTGGACAGCGACATCGGCCTTTACTATCTGGCCGCAGACAATCGTACTATCGCATTGGTAGAGCAGCTCTGGGATGATCAGAAAATCAGCGGCGGACTTGAGTCGGGCGCGGCTCTTACGACATTCTCCGGCCGCAACAAGGCGGTGCGTGCGGTCTATACAGATGTAGAGGGTAACAATCCTCATGTGTCTCAGGACGGTGAAAAAATTCGTGGCTATCGCTATTTCCATGGCGCGGATGAATGTTACGTACAGACTTATTATGACCGATTTGCAGTTGAACCGCATAGTATGGCTATGACCCTTCGTCCCGGTGAAAAGTTAATTCGCAACTGGAAGGGGGGAGAAAAATACTATGACTATGAGCGCCATAACAGCAGTCTTGAGAGTGGCAATGAATGGGCCAAACCCATGCGCTACGGCGACGGACAGATTGTCTGGAAACCGGATCTCAAATCGGAACTGGCCCCATCATTTTTTAACAAATTTGAGGCCCCCGGATTCGAGGTACTCAACGGTCAGATGCCTGCAGTTCACGTTGTCCATAAAAATGGCGGAATCTACGACTTACCGGAACGGGCAATTATATCAACAGAAACTCCATATACCATTCTTGGTGGCTCAATAAAAGCTACTTTTTACCGTGGTGCAGCCACAGAATGGGATCGTCTGTCGGCAAAGGTCTCAAGCAGAACCGGACCGGTCTCAAGCAAAATCTGGAACGCACCCGAGGGAGTAACAGGATATATAGACGCTGAGATCAACCTTGACAAAGTTTTCTTTCCCAGCGGTGAGCGAGGTCGCCATGATTATTGGGTGGAATTCAACTTTATGGCAAATGAGGCAAATAATCCACCAACCCAGAGCGGTTTGGATGCACTGGAGATGGTGACTGATATCCAGGTAAGTGCTTATTCCCTGCCTGCGTTGTCAAAAGGGCGCAACATCATTCGCTATCGAGATGAGACGCCTGGCGAACACAAGGTTAAAATTACCCACATCTGGCGCGAGCGTAATGATAACACGCCGCCTACGAATCCAGATGGTCCGCTGTTTCCTGCCGACGGCCAGACAATAAAGACTCTGGAACCGGAGTTCAGGTGGCAAAAGGCCTCCGATGCTGACAAAGGTGACAAGATCACGAATCATTATATCATGATCAGTTTTGATCCCATGTGCCGCTGGCCTATAGCAACCACACTGCTTAAAGAGACTGGTTCGGGGTTTTCTGAATGGCAGCTCCCGGGCGGCTGGCTCAACAAAGACACCACCTATTTTTGGAAGGTTAAAGCCCAGGACAACCGGGGCGTTTGGGGCGAATGGAGCAAGATTTACAGATTTAAAACTTATGAATAAGATGACTTCAATGAGACGAATTTTCAGAATTTCAATTTTTCTGGTGCTGGCACTTTCAATGCAGTTTTTTGCCTTTTCCGAAAACGCCACCGTACCGGGTGAGATCAGTACTCCATATCCAACCCTTACCTGTTTGGCAGTCGAATGGATGATAGAGGGTGATAACAACCTGGACAGCAAGGTTGAGGTCTTCTACAGAGCTGCTGGCGAGGACAAATGGTTAACAGCCATGCCTCTAGTGCGCATTCCTGCCGGAAGTACCGGAAACCGCACCCGGCCAACTTATACCTGGAAGAACAAGCACTCAGGCAGTATATTCAATCTCAAACCTGATACCGAATACGAAATTCGTTTATCACTCAGTGATCCAGATGGAGGTAAAGCCACAGAGATTGTTAAAGCAAGCACTCGTCCTGTACCCAGAGAAGCCACGAATTCGCGAATTATTGAGGTAAATCCTAAAACACTTGAAAAGGCCGCAATGCGCGCTGAGCCAGGTGACGTCTTATTGCTAAGCCCGGGTTACTACGATTCTTTTACAATGCCTGTGGATGGAGAACCGGGAAAGCCGATCGTTCTGCGTGCTGACAATGCCCATCCGGTAATCGGCAGCACATTCAACTCGATCAGCCTTGAACACCGCCGACACGTAATAATCGATGGTTTGACGGTCTGGGGACCGGTGCAGTTGCGCTGGGCAGAAAACGTTGCCGTTCGCTATTGTAACATCCAGTCCCAGTTCGGAATTATCGCCAAGCAGCAACCAGGTTGCAAGAACTGTTATATAGCTGATAATACGGTTAGCTATAAGATGCCCTGGGTGGCAGAAAGCACTGGCTCCGGTAGTATCTGGGGTGGTCCGGCTAATATTGGCGAGGGGATCGAACTCACTGGGCCTGGCAACGTCATTTGCTACAACCGGGTCTCCGGTTACACGGATTGTATATCGACCATGGAATATTTATGGGTTTACGATCAGATCTGTAT
>JAUVKN010000094.1 GCA_030596245.1 Bacteroidia bacterium
CAACTCTCGATTGGTTTTTCAGTGTTTTCTTCGTAATTTTCATCTTGAAAGTGATGTTTTTTTGCTCTTGTTTATTGTTTCAACACTTTGAATATAAGCAAATTACATCACTTTTCCTAATTTTTATTTTAGATTTTTAAGCTATATTTATCATAATAGGTGTTTATACAAGCAACATTACATTGCAAAGATATATAAAATATGTAATACCATGCAATACATAGTAGTAAAAAAATTATAGATATTACAAAATTTGTATATTGGCAACCATGGAATGCACCGGAAACATTAGGAAAATGGAGTCAGCTCTGGGTGACGAAATTTTTTATCAATTGCCTCTTGGTGAACAAAGGGTGGAGATGAATCGGCTCATTGGACATGAGATTAGTATGGAGTATCAGGGTCAAATCCATTGCATCAGATGCGGCAGAAAGACCTATAAATCCTTTGCTCAGGGGTACTGTTATCCCTGCTTTTCCACTGCGCCGGAAACTGAAGAGTGTGTCTTGAGGCCCGAATTGTGCAGGGCGCAGGAGGGAGTAGCAAGGGATATGGATTATGCCACAAAACATTGTCTGATCGAGCATGTGGTGTATCTTTCTATAACCAGCGGATTGAAAGTAGGTGTTACAAGAAATACGCAGGTACCCACACGTTGGATCGACCAGGGAGCAGTAAAGGCCATTGAACTGGCTCGAACTCCGAACAGGTATACAGCTGGTCTGATTGAGGTGGCTTTAAAAGCTCATATCAATGACAAAACCAATTGGAGAAGGATGCTGTCGGGTTCAGATTCGGGAGGGGTGGATCTGGTTCAGGCAAAGAGAAGATTGACCAAACTGGTTCCAGATGAGTTTTTGCCATTTGTGGTGCAGAATAATCGTGTGCTGGAGCTGGTATATCCGGTGTTGAAATATCCGGAGAAGATCAAAAGCCTAAATTTCGATAAGGATCCTTTTATAACTGGTGTAATAAACGGAATAAAGGGACAATACATTATGTTTGATGACAACAGGGTGATCAATATGAGGAAATTCGGAGGTTACCTGATCAGTTTAAAAACTGCAACCTAGCCTTCCATAGAGTAGATCTCCCTGCGTAGATTTTCCCAGTGTGATTCATCCATTTTGGCCCCGATCAGTTCAATGACCCTGCCTGCAAGTATGGCGCCCATTTTTCCACAGGTCTCAGGGCTGAGGCCCTTCATATGTCCATAAATAAAGCCTGCAGCATATAGGTCGCCTGCTCCGGTTGTATCAATTGGATTGGAAGGCCGCACGCCTATTCTAACCATATCTTCTCTGCTCACACAGAAAGAACCCTCAGCACCCATCTTGATTACCACAAGCTCAACCTGGTCCCGAATCTCAACGGCCCCTTCTTCAGGACTTTTCCCGCTCAGGGCCCTTATCTCCTCTTCATTGGCAAATAGAATATCTACGTATTTGGAGATAAGATGTTGGAAGAATTCTATGTTAGCCTCAACAATATTATAACTAGCCAGGTCCAGGCAAACCTTCAAACCGGCATTGGAGGCCAGGCGCATGGCTTTTTCAAACATCTCTTTGTGTTGTACCAGGTACCCCTCCACATAGAAATATTCACACCCTTCGAAAATTTCATGGGTAATATCATCCTCTGTAAGATCTACAGCAGCTCCAAGATAAGTGGCAAAAGTTCGTTCAGAATCGGAAGAGATCAATGCCATGGCCCTGCCCGTTTCATTCATGGTACGGAATAAGATGGGATTGATCTTGTTTACTTCCATGTCCTTTTTGAAGAATCGCCCCATGTCGTCATTCCCCACGGAACCAACAAACCCGGTTTCAACTCCAAGATGGGCCAATCCATGAATGGTATTGGCAGCTGATCCCCCTGAAGCCTTGGATTTAGGCAGTCCAGTAGTTTCTGCGTGAATATAGTTGGAGGTGTCCAGGTCAACAAGAGTCATGCTTCCTTTGGGCAATCCAAAATTATCCAGAACTGCATCGTCCTCAATTCTTGTGATAATGTCCACGAGGGCATTTCCCATTCCCAGTACTTTTGCCATGTTTTATTCGGTTTAAATACAAATATATAATTAATCACAAAGTTTGATAATCTTACACAAATTTATTCAGAAAGGTTTTTTGTAAAATGTATTGTTTTATTGATGAAAAGCGTTTACTTTTGCGTCCCTAATTACAGCACAGTATACAATACTGAAAAAATTCCTCAGTAGCTCAGTTGGTTAGAGCGGCGGACTGTTAATCCGTAGGTCGTAGGTTCAAGTCCTACCTGGGGAGCGGAAAAAAGAGGGTGTCCATCAGGGCCCTCTTTTTTTTATGCTGACATGAGGAGATTATATAGTAAAGGTGAAACGATCGGATGAATCCGGGATCAAAGCTACTGCCCACCTGCATGTGGTGGTTGGTGATTAGCTAAAGCACCGTATACCTTTCTGAAGTGGTACCCGGTGATTGTGAACATGATGGCATAAGGAAATAGGCCAGGGCGATTCAATAAGGTCCAGATAAACAGTTTCCAATATTCAGCACGTCCTTTATTGAAAATTCCGATGATAAAAATTGATTTGAAGAAGGCCTGTATATAGTAGCGGTCAATCTTAATTTGCTTTCTGTTTAAACCTCCAAGGTTCAATAAGCACTGACGCACTCTTTTGTAATAAGGCTTTGCAGAATAGGTATTTTGTATGATTGAATAATACCCGTCAAGAAGCTCGCCGGAGTTCATCTTAGGAACAAAATTCATCGAGTAATCGGTATTGCTTCCGGTTACTTCAGTGGTTATCCTGTTTTCTGCTTCGAGACGTTCATACAGTCTGGTATTTTTGGGAGCATTAAGCAATCCAACCATGGCCCATACGATCCCGCTTTGCTGAATAAAATCTATCTGTTGTTGAAAGACATCAGGAGTATCGCTGTCAAATCCAACAATAAATCCCCCTGAAACCAGCATTCCGGATCTCTGTATCTCTTTGACATCCTGAAGCATGTCACGGTTCCGGTTTTGAACCTTATTGCTATTCTTAAGAGAGTTTTCTGATGGAGTTTCGATTCCAATAAAGGTGGAATTAATTCCTGCTTCAATCATTCTGGATACTAAGTCCTGGTCATCAGCAAGATTTATTGAAGTCTGGATGTTAAAAATGAATGGATACCCATGTTTTCTCATCCATTTGATAATTGCCGGAAGAATGCCCTTCTTGATCTCTCTTTCATTTCCTAAGAAATTGTCATCCACAATGGACACACTCCCTTGCCATTTCATGTGATAAAGCGCATCAAGCTCACTGATAATCTGATCCGTCGTTTTGATCCTTACTTTTTGACCCAATAGTGAAGGGATTTCGCAGAAATCGCAGGAATAGGGACATCCACGTGAAAACTGCAGGCTCATAGAAGCGTAAGTTTTCATTTCAAGCAAATGGAAATCGGGTACAGGAGAAATTGAAATATCTGTAAATTGATTGGTTTTGTATATTTTCTGCGGAACCTTACCGATCTCTAAATCTTTCAGAAAAGGAGTTAGGGTAATTTATGCTTCGTTCAATATAAAATGATCAATTTGAGAACAGTTATGGTGCTCATGGGTAAACAGAGGACCCCCGGCTATCATTTTCACACCACACATTAAGCACTCTGCGATGATCCTGTTTGCAGATTCTTTTTGAATATGCATGGCACTGATAAATACATAATCAGCCCATTGGAGATCACCAGGCAACAGAGGAGAGGTATTCAGGTCCACCAGTTTTTTTTGCCATGTAGGTGGTAGAAGAGCCGAAACAGTTATTAAACCAAGAGGGGGTGAGGCAGCTCTTCTGGAAACAAAACGTAACGAATGCTTGAAGCTAAAGAAGGTATCCGGATATTCGGGGTATGTCAATAAGACATTCATCAGGTAATCATCCTCAGAACTCCCCGCACATACCCCACTGATTCTGCCAGGCCTGCCAGGGGATCCTTGCTATCTTTTTCGTATTCAAAGCTGACAATTTTGTTGTAATTCTCTTTGATCAGCATTTTCAGGAATCCTGGAATATCGATTACACCATGTCCGATTTCACAGGTATTGCCAGTTTCTTCGGCTTTGTCTACATCTTTGACATGGATATCCAGGACTCTATCAATGAACCTGGCTGTCTCTTTGACTGGGTCAAGTCCAATGCGGACGGTATGACCGATATCAACACAGAGTCCCATCCCGGGATCCATGTTCTTAATCCGCTGGTAAGCACTTTCAGGACTGGGATACCTGTCGTCGCCCGGTCCATGGTTGTGGATGGCCAGATTAATTCCTGTCTCTTTGACCTTTTTATTGCAATGTTCCAGCAAATCATGTTCCGGTACACCAACGATCACTTTCATCCCTGCAATCCCTGCATAAGTAAAAGCATGGTCCACCTCTTCGATGGTTTTCATGTAAACCACACCAGCGCCGTAGAGATCAATTCCGGCTTCACGAACCTTCGCTGCCATACCCCGGATCTCGTCGGGCGTGGAAGTCAATGGCATATGCATGCTTTTCAGACAGAGATTTTTAATAGCCAGCCTGTTTGTCATGGTAATGGTCTCTTCAAGGCTGAATTGTCTGAAAGTATATGATGCAATGCCAAGTTTAAAAGGGATTCCTGTACCTGGTATTCCTCGGTAGGGTGCATAATTTCCGGCCAGAACTGAAGGGGCTTGAGTGGAAATCAGTCCGGCTCCGGACAAGCGTAAGAAATTTCTTCGTGAAAAATGCATGGTGTCTTATTTTAGTGGTTGAAATAATTGAGATCAATTAAAATATGAAAAATTCTGCTACCAACATTGGAAAATGTCCTAAAATCATGATCAATTGTTCATTCAGGTTGTTTTTTATATGTAAATTCAATTTTGCTGACAAAACTGATACATATCTGTATTATAAAATTTAACATTCAATACTCATGAAACATTTTAAACCGATTATTTCAATTCTGTTACTGGCAGCAATATCTGTACAATCATTGGCCCAGATGGATCCCATGCAACCGCTGCCCAATGATGAGTCCGTCAGATATGGTGTTCTGGAGAACGGAATGACCTATTATATAAAAGCCAACCAGGAGCCTAAGGAGCGTGCCTCTTTTTACATCATTCAGAATGTGGGGGCATTGCTGGAAGAGGATCACCAGAATGGACTGGCCCACTTCCTGGAGCACATGGCCTTCAACGGAACCAAACATTTCCCGGACAAAGGGATCACCAATTTTCTGGAGCGACACGGGGTGGCTTTTGGTGAGAACATTAATGCCTATACCAGTCAGAACCAGACAGTGTATAACCTGAGTGATGTTCCGGTAAACAAACCAAAGATCCTCGATTCCTGCTTGCTTATCCTTAATGACTGGTCCAACTACCTTTTGTTAACTGAGGAAGAAATTGATGCAGAAAGGGGAGTGATCAAAGAGGAGTGGCGCAGCGGGAATAATGCGCGGCGCAGAATGCTTAAAGCCCTTATGCCTTATATATATCCTAATTCAAAATTTGCGGAAAGGGATGTGATCGGCGATATGGATGTGATTGAGAATTTTGAATATGATGCATTACGGGATTTCTATCACAAATGGTACCGCACCGATTTGCAGGCTATTGCCATGGCGGGAGATTTTGATGCAGATGAAATGGAGAATAAGGTCAAAGTGCTTTTTTCCCAGATCCCTGCAGTGGATAATGCAACTGAAAGGCCATTTTTTGAAATACCTGATCATGAAGAACCGGTATTCGGACTGGTGACAGACAGTGAGGCGGATCGGACCAGTTTATCATTATTCTTCAGGCACCGCAAAGCTGAGACCTCCCAACAGACCATGATGGATATCCGGGAGGATTACATACACTCACTTTTTAACAATATGATGGGAATGAGAATCAGGGAATTGCTGCAAAAGGGAGATCCACCCTTTGTTTCGGGAGGGATCTATTATGGTGACTTTGTCAGGGGATATGAAGTTTTCAGCCTGGATGTTACTTCAAAACCAAATGAAGAGGCGTTGGCGCTTACAGCCATATTAACCGAACTTGAAAGATTAAAGCGGTATGGATTTACCCGGGGGGAGCTGGATCGTGCAAGTTCCAACATCCTGGTCCGTTGGGAAAAGTATTACAAGGAGCGTGATAAAATCACCAACGAGGAGTATATTGGTGAATACGAGGCTCATTTTCTTACCGGGGAGGCTTTTCTTTCAATCGATAATGAATACATGCTTGTCAAGGCACTTATGCCCACCATCACACTTGAGGATTTCAGTGCACGACTTGAAAAATGGATCACTGATAAGAATCGGGTTATGGTGATCCAGGGACCGGAAGGAGATGAGGTCGAGCATCTTAGCGAGGCTGCTTCCATGGCAATTTTCCAGCAGGTGGCCATGGCCGAGGTGGAACCTTATGAAGATGAAGAACTGGCAGAATCTTTGGTTTCTGAAGAGATGATCCCAACAGGGATTACAAGCACAACACTGTTACCTGAATTTGATGCAGTGGAGTGGACCCTTGATAATGGGGCCCGGGTTGTTTTCAGGCAGGCCGATTTTGAAAAGGACCAGGTTCAAATGCGCGCATATAGCAAGGGAGGGAGCTCACTGTTTAATCATGAGTATGTTCCAACGGTTTCCCTGTTAACCAATCTTATGGGATTCCATGGTGTGGGGGATTTTGATGCTACAGCGTTGCAGAAGATGTTAACAGGTAAAAATGTATCCATTCGACTAAGTCTGGGTGGTCTTAGTGAGGGCTTGAATGGGAATGCCAGCCCAAAGGACATGGAAGCATTAATGCAGCTGGTATACCTCCATTTTGTTCATCCAAGATTTGATATGGAGGCACACCAGGCCATCATGGCAAGATATGATGGCCTTTTCAAGAATATGGAGAACAACCCTCAGAAGATCATGGGTGATTCGCTCAGCCTGATTCTTACCAATCATCATCCGCGTACCCGGGTAATGAATTCTGAGTTTTTGGAGGAGATCGCGTTTGAAAAAATAGAGGAGGTTTACACGGACCGCTATGCAGATGCAAGTGATTTCGTGTTCGTCATTGTGGGAAATATCGATGTTGAGGAGGTTAAAATGCTCTCCAGGAAATATATTGGAGCCATACCTGATCTGGACAGGGAGGAAACCTGGATCGACCGTAAAGTTTATGAGCCGGAAGGAACAATTGAAAAGGTTATTCCCATGGTGCTGGAAACCCCCAAGGCCAATGTGAACATTGTGATCAATAAGGGTATGAAATATGATCCTTACAATAGGTTGGTAATGCGCGTAATTGAGGGAGTCCTTACTCTCCGTTATGATGAAACGATTCGGGAAGAGGAAGGCGGAACCTATGGAGTGAGTTTGAGAACCAGTTTAAGCCGGTGGCCGGTGGAAAAAGCCACCATGCAAATTAGGTTCGACTGCGATCCGGAAAGGTATGTGGACCTGAAGGAAATAGTGTATGCAGAGCTGGTGAAGTTGGCAACGGATGGTCCTTCGGAGAAAGATTTGTTGAAGACGGTGGAAAATATTCTGAAAGACCGGGAGGAGAGCAAGGAGCATAATGCCTATTTTCTGAACAACCTTTACGTCTATTATGTTCACGGTATCAATTTCGATGATCCCTCAAACTATGAGGACATTCTGAAGAGCCTCGCCATCAAGGATGTAAAGAAAGTAATGGAAGCTTTTTACGACGATTCCAACATTGTTGATGTGGTATTTGTTCCAAAAGAGGAATCAACACCGTAGTTGTCCTTAATGAGACAGCCTCAAGGCATTTCGTTTAAAAATTCCTCCGATATGATTGATGGTCGGGTTTAGAACAACCCGTGAATGTTGGCGTTGATCTTGTCCATAACCGTACTCAGGTCTTCGGGCTTATCCCGGAGATTCAGGTTGTCCACATCCACAATCAGTAGCTTGCCCATGCTGTAGGTCTCTACCCATGCTTCGTAGCGTTCGTTGAGATGTTTCAGGTAATCGAGCCTGATGTTGTTTTCATATTTACGTCCACGCTGCTGGATCTGATCTACCAGGGTAGGGATGGATGCACGCAGATAGATAAGCAGGTCGGGAGGTTCAATCAATGAGCTCATCAGGTTGAACAGGGCGAAGTAATTTTCGAAATCCCTGGTACTCATCAACCCCATGCTGTGCAGGTTTGGGGCGAAGATGTATGCATCTTCGTAAATGGTTCGGTCCTGTATAATCTTTTTTCCCGATTGACGAATCTTGACGATCTGACTAAAACGGCTGTTTAGGAAGTAGATCTGCAGGTTAAAGGACCACCGCTGCATATCCTGGTAAAAATCATTTAGATAGGGATTGTCATCAACATCTTCATACTGGGCTTCCCATCCGTAATGCTTGGCCAAGAGACCGGTCAGTGTGGTTTTTCCGGAGCCAATGTTTCCTGCAACAGCTATATGCATGCTTTTTCAATTATTGAATGAATCAGACTAAAGATAGTAACTTTTATTGGGTTAAAATATCTGATAGTTCATCTAAATACTTCCGGTCGTTGGCCAGCCTGGGAATTTTGTTCTGACCACCTAATTTCCCTCTTTTTTGCATCCATCTGTAAAAGGTCCCTCGCTCAAGGGAGATGATAACAGGCTTCATAAGGGTAATATTCTTGTACCGTTTTGCTTCATAGTCCGAGTTGATCGAACAGAGTGAGCTATCCAGCACTTCACTAAAACGCTCCAGGTTGTCTGGCGGTGTCTCAAATTCGATCATCCACTCATGGGCTCCTTTGGAATCGTTGCTCATATAGAGCGGACCGGCGGTATACTCTTCTACGGTGGCATTAGTCTCCCTGCAGGCAGACATCAATGCGCTTTCTGCGTTGTCCATGATCACCTCCTCACCAAATGCGTTGATGTAATACTTGGTGCGTCCTGATATTTTGATTCTGTGTGGAAAAAGGGAGGTGAACACGACAGTATCTCCAATCATATAGCGCCAAAGTCCACCGTTTGTAGTAATAATCATAGCGTAATTAATCCCTTTCTCAACCTCACCAACGGTATAAATCGGTGGATTGGGATCCTCAAACCTTTCCATGGGAATGAACTCATAGAAGATGCCCAGATCCAGCATCAGAAGCATGTCATCCCGGTCCAGTTCATCCTGGATTCCAAAGAAACCTTCCGAGGCGTTGTAGGTTTCCAGGTAGTTCATGTTTTCAGACGGAATAAGTTTTTTATACTGTTCCCGATAGGGTGCAAAACTAACGCCGCCATGGGTGAAGAGTTCCAGGTTGGGCCATACCTCGAGGATGTTACTTTTTCCGGTATAATCGAGGATCGCATTGAGGAGAACCAGGTTCCAGGAGGGAACTCCTGCAATGCTGGTCACATTATCTTTAGTAGTGACCTTAACAATCTTCTCCAGTTTTTCTTCAAAATCGGGAATGAGCGCAATTTCGGCTGTGGGGGTACGGATGAATTGGGCCCAGAATGGCAGGTTTTCAATGATAACTGCCGAAAGGTCACCAAAATATGACTGGTTGCTGAATTCATTGATCTCCGCACTTCCCCCAAGCGTCAGGGTCTTCCCCTTCAGGATGCCGCTTTCCGGCCGCTCTTTGGTATAGAGTGCGATCACATCCTTTCCTCCCCGGAAGTGACAATCTTCCAGGGCCTCATTACTTACCGGAATGAATTTACTTTTATCGGATGTGGTCCCTGCTGATTTGGCAAACCACTTGATTTCCGAGGGCCATACCAGGTTTTGCTCACCCCTCCTTAACCGGTTGATATATGGTTTAAAATCTTCATAGGTACTGATGGGTACCCGTTGCTGATAATCCTCAATTGAATAGATGGAATCGTATCCATACTGAACGCCCCAGGTGGTCCTGGTTGCCTGATCCACCAGCTTTAAAAAAACCTCCTGTTGTACATCGAAAGGGTATTTTTTAAATAGCTCAATCTGGTGGAGCCTTTTCACATTTACCCAGGAGATGATGGAGTTAAGGAGCGGCATGCAGGATTTGCTTAGAGGATCAGCATAGCATCACCATAGGTGCCGAACTTGTACTCCTCCTTGATGGCTACCTCGTAAGCTTTCAACAGGTAATTGTACCCGGCAAATGCTGAAACCATCATTAAAAGCGTGGAATAGGGCAGGTGAAAGTTGGAAACCATCCTGTTGGGTACACTGAATTCATAGGGGGGAAAAATGAATTTATTGGTCCACCCGTCAAATTCCTTGAGGAAACCATCGGTGGAGACAGAGCTTTCCAGAGTGCGCATCACAGTAGTGCCCACTGCACATATATTTCTTTTCCGATCCCTGGCTGCATTCACTAGATCAACAGCTTCGTTTTGTATCCTGATTCTTTCCGAATCCATTTTGTGCTTGGTGAGGTCTTCCACATCCACGGTGCGGAAATTCCCCAGGCCCACATGAAGGGTGATATAAGCAAAATCAATTCCCTTGATCTCCAGGCGTTTCAGCAATTCACGGCTAAAATGCATGCCTGCCGTGGGGGCTGCCACAGCTCCTTCATGCTTGGCATAAACAGTTTGATAGCGCTCTCTGTCTTCCGGTTCAACTTTTCTCTCAATGAATTTTGGAAGTGGGGTTTCCCCAAGCTCAAAAAGTGTCTTCTTGAATTCATCATAATCTCCATCATAAAGGAAACGGAGAGTCCTTCCCCGGGATGTGGTATTGTCGATGACTTCAGCAACCAGGACGTCATCTTCACCGAAATATAGTTTGTTCCCAATCCTGATTTTACGGGCAGGATCTACCAACACGTCCCAGAGTCTCTGCTCCCTGTTGAGCTCCCTAAGCAGGAAGACCTCAATTTCTGCACCGGTTTTCTCTTTGTTCCCATAGAGTCGGGCAGGGAAAACCTTGGTGTCGTTAAAAACCATTACATCCTGGTTGTCAAAGTAGCCAATGATTTCCTTAAATGTTTTATGTTCAATCTTTTCTGTGTCACGATGAAGGACCATTAATCTGGACTCATCACGATTCTTTGAAGGGAATTTTGCTACTAACTCCGGGGGTAAATCGAATTTGTATTGGGATAATTTCATACTAAGGGTTATGATTGTTTAAAATTGAGGCGAGCCTCGTTATACGTAAAAAACACAAATTTGTTACAAAAGTTTAATTTTTTCTATAAAATTCTCAATGGAGATGGCTTGGTCAACCCTGTGGGGCCCTATACGGGTTCGCCTCAGACCTGTGAGATGACCACCCGATTTCAGCGAAATTCCAATGTCCCTTGCCAGTGAGCGGATGTATGTTCCTTTGCTGCACTCCACTTGAATGGTGAGGTCAGGAGGGGTAAAAGAGAGGAGCTCCAAATGATTGATGGTGATTTGTTGAGGCTTTAATTCCACTGTTTTTCCTTTTCTGGCCATCTCATAGGCCCGTTTCCCATCCACCCTTTTGGCTGAATATAGTGGTGGAAGTTGTTGCAGCTCTCCAGTGAACTGTTTCAGAGACATGGATACCATTTCCTGGGTGATGTGTTCCCATGGAAAGGTTTCATCTACCTCTGTTTCCAGGTCGAAAGAGGGGGTGGTAGAGCCCAGCCTCACCTGTGCATCATAGGCCTTGTCCAGATCCTGGTACTGCATAATTTGTTTGGTAGCCTTCCCTGTACAGATAATTACCAGTCCGGTGGCAAGTGGATCCAATGTACCCGCGTGACCCACTTTGATCTTCTGGATTCCCAGGTAGTGCCTTAGAGATTTGCGAATCTTGTTGACAACGTCGAATGAGGTCCATGTCAGCGGTTTATCAATGAACAGAACTGCTCCATCCAGGTATGTTTCAGGTCGACGGCTTTCCATAGAATCAGGCAAATACGATTGATACTATTCCTACTATGGCACAGTAAAGAGCAAACCAATAGAGGTTCCCTTTTTTCACGAGACTGATCATCCATGTGCAGGCCAGGTAGCCCGACAGATAGGCTGCCATGAATCCGGCGATCAAAGATGTAACCGAAATGCCACCCTCACCAGGTGCTGATGAGAGGGAGAGAATATCGAGCAGTGCCGCTCCAATAATGGGTAACAGTACCATTAGAAATGAGAAACGTGCTACTTCATTTCGGTCGTTTTTCAAAAGTAGCGCTGTAGAAATGGTCGCACCGGATCTGGAGATGCCAGGTATTACGGCGGCTGCCTGGGCGATACCCATGATGAGAGCATCCAGGAACGGGATCTTTTTATTCCCAGCCTTCACAAGCTGGGTGGAAACGAGTAGAAGAGCGGTTACAAGCAAAGCTCCTCCTACAAGGGTAAGATTTCCGGAGAAGAGTGATTCAACCTCCTCACGGAAGAGTATCCCAACAATCAGTACCGGGATCATGGAAACCAGGATCTTCGAAACATATTTTGTCTCTTCATTCCACTTGAAAGCGAAGAGTCCTGTACCCAGGTGCCTGATATCTCGAAAGAAAACAGTTATGGTGCTCAGTACAGTAGCGAAATGGACCAGTACAGTAAATGTGAGGTCCTCCTTCACTTCGACGTTTAGTAAAACTTTGCCTATTTCCAGATGCCCGCTGCTGCTTACGGGCAGAAATTCAGTGAGTCCCTGGACCAATCCAAGGATCAATGCTTCTAACCAGGTCATATATGTAAAAGGTATTATTCTTTATCGCCCGTAGTTTTAGGCTTTTTCATAATGGCCCAGATCTCAAAAATGAATCCCGCGAGGACAA
>JAUVKN010000291.1 GCA_030596245.1 Bacteroidia bacterium
TGCATAAACCGTATCATTTTCATGGGATAGCAACATGATTCCCTTTTTCTCGGCCAGCAGTTTATGTAGGTTGATGTTCTCCTGGATCAGTGTGCTGAGGTTGAATCTGACCGGGTCATACTTGATCCTGCCACGTTGGGACCTGGACCAGGTGAGTAAGTTTTCCAGCAGGTCCAGCAGGTGTTTGACTGACTGGTTGATCTTTCTAAACCCGGCCTTGTGGTCCTCCTCTTCCGCTTCATCGAAACTATCCACCATCAAATCACTGATTGAAAGCAGGCTGGAGAAGGGATTTTTGAGGTCGTGGGAGATAATGGAGAAAAATTTATCCTTGGTGGCATTCAGTTCCATCAGGTTCTTTTCAGATTCTCTCAATGCTTCGTTGGCCTGACTGATCTGCTGGTTCTGAAATTTAAGCAAACGGTTGGTACGGGATTTCACCAGGTAGATATAGATCATCACTGCAATGGCAGAAGCGACCAATACCTCCAGGAGGATGAACCACCAGGCCTGCCAGTAAGGTGGAGTGATCAGGATCCTAAGCTGCATGGGAGGATCACTGCGGTAGCCGTCTAAATTTTCAGCCACCACCTTTAACAGGTAGGATCCAGGTTTCATATTGGTATAAGAGACATAGTTACGGGTGCCCGCGTTGTTCCAATCCGTTTCCAGGTTCTCCATGATGTAGGAGTATTGGAGCTTGCCCGGTTGCAGGTTGTTAAGTGCTGAAAACTCGATGGAAAAGAAGCGGTGTCTATAATCCAGCACGATCTCTTCAATATATGTGACATTTTCCCTGGAGTAAAATTCCCCCTCGAACTCCACAATGCGACCGGGGTGCTCTTCAAACTCCTCTTCCAGGTCAACCCCCGCAATTCTTACATCTTTTCCCAATACTTCCAGTTTGGTGAGGGTGACCTCGGTGACATTTCGATCCGGTTCCAGGATGCTTGGATCAATTACATTTAAGCCATAAACCCCTCCAAAAAACAGTCTTCCATCGTCTCCCCTGTAATAAGCGCCCCCATTAAACTCATTACTCTGAAGGCCATCGTTCATATCAAAATTCTTTACCTGGAAAGTTTCCAGGTCAAAACGGATGATCCCCAGGTTTGTGCTGAGCCAAATGCGGTTCTCATTTTCGGGCAGTATCCCGTATATTACCTCGTTGGCCAGTCCTTCACTCACACCAAATCGACGGAATGATTCTGTGGCAGGGTAGAACATATTCAATCCGCTGTTGGTCCCTATCCAGAACCTGCCCTGGTCATCTTCAAGTATGGAAAATACAATGTTGTCTGAAATAGTTGTGGGATCCTCGGGGTCATGAAAATAGCTGATGCAACTTCCATCTTCCATGTTCATCTTGCAAAGTCCTCCTCCGTAAGTCCCAATCCAGAGATTGTACTCCCTGTCCTGGTAAATGGCTGAATAGATGAAGTTACGGGGTGGAGTATCGCCCTTGGGTGCCTCAGTAAGGAACCTCCGGAATGATCCCTCCTCCTCTTTAAACAGGTTAAGCCCGTTTCGGGTACCCACCCAGATTTTACCATTGCGGTCCTCATAGACAGCCCTTACTGAATTGTCAGAAATAGTCGTGGGATCGGACGGATCATTCACGAAATGAGTAAAAGACCGGTCCGACGGATTGAAAAGGTCCAATCCTCCTCCGTCGGTTCCAATCCAGATCCGTTCCCTGCTGTCCTGGTAAACCTTCCTCACCGAAGAATTTGACAGCGAAGAGGGATCGAATGGATCATAGTCGTAGTGGGTAAATGTGCCGTTGTGCTGATCATAACAGCTGATTCCGTGTGCATTGGTTCCGAACCAAAGGGTACTGTCTGTTGCTTCAAAAATGGTCCATACAAAAGAGCTGCTCAGGCTGTTGACATTAAAAGGATTATTCTTGAACAGGGTGAACCTGTTGGACTTGGGGTCCAGGATGCTGATCCCGGCACCAAATGTTCCAAACCACAGGGCATGTGACCGGTCCTGGAAAATGCAATTAATGGAGTTTTCGGAAAGGCTCTGTGGATCAGCAGGATTGTGATTGTAGTGTTTATATGCCAGCGTAGCAGGATCGATCTTATATACTCCATCTCCATAAGATCCGAACCAGATATATCCATCCTTGTCCTCTAAAAGTGGTTCCGTGGGATCGAGGGCAAGAGAGTGTGTAGCGCCTCCTGTTCCCAATACCTTTTGAAGCTCCAGTTCTAATCCCCTGTAACAATAGAGCCCTTCTTCCGTCTGTATCCAAACCTGTCCCAATCTGTCGGGAAGTACCTTGGTGATACGGGCTTCCGGGTCGGCAAATTCAAGGGGGATCAAGCGGTGCTGACGCTCAAGTGTGAGGTCCATTTTCACCAGTCCTATGCCGGTGCCCAACCAGAGGGCATCTTCTCTGTGGGCCATATGGTAAATCGGTGTGTTGTTGTCCATCAGGCCTTCTGCAGTTTCATTAAAAAAGAGTCCGGATTTTCTATCATAACTGTACAATCCCTGATAGGTACTGATCCAGAAGGCACCTGACTCGTCCTGGAGAAACCCCGTGATCCGGGATGTGAGTCCGACCAACTCCTCTTCCTCCGGGATCACCCTCTCCACCTCGTTGGTAATACGGTCAACATGATTCAACCCCTGAAATGTTCCTACCCATACTTCATTTCGAAGGTCGGCCGCTATGGCAGTCACTGTATCGTTGGACAGTGAAAGCGGCGAGGCAGGATCGTGCTGAATGGCAGTGAATACCCCCCTGCGGGGATTGTATTTGGTGAGCCCGCCTCTGGACCCTAACCAGATCATCCCCGATTTATCTTCGTAAACAAGTTCAATCCACTTGTTGGCAAGGATATTATACTGATCGGTGGTGGCCCCATAGACGGTTATGGATTGCCCGTCAAATTTATTGAGGCCATCTTCAGTACCAAACCACATGAATCCCTTGGAATCCTGGTAGATGTTGTAAACAGAGCTGAGCGAGAGCCCTTCATTAATGGTAATTCGCTGGAAACGTACATATTCATCCTGTCCGAAAAGTGGAGGATTCAGCAGCAGTATTACTATGAAAAGATAAAAATATCTTTTGATCATCCGGGCAAACGTGGTAGCATTGGTATCAGTATGACGCACAAATATCGATCCAAGTTACCTAATCGGAATGTTTAAATCAATGGAAGAACAGTTAAATAATATTATAACCCGTTTACTTTATAACCTCTACACCTCTCCAGAAAGCCACATGATCTTTAATGCCTTCAGCCAGGTTTGTGAACTCCTTACTGTTTTTTCCATAAAGAGTTGACAAAAAATTTTCGGTCATCAAAAAAGTTCTTTGCCATATGGAATCCACTTGCCTCTGCCATTTCCCTGATCATTTCCATGTCATATTTCTGGGATCGTTCTGTGTAAATGGTTTCCCATTGGCGGAAAGAGATCGTTTCATCGATCCCGGAAAAATAGACCTCCTGATCCCTGGTACTTACCAGGTAGCTTTTTGCTGCACCGGTACCTGAATCATAGCAAGGTTCGTGTGTAAAATGGTCCGGATTGAAGTCAGCACCCAATTCCCGGTTCATCCTTCTAAGAAGATTCAAATTAAATTCCCTTGTATACCCGTGGGGATCGTTATATGCTTTTCGGATTACCTCAGGATCTTTCTTCAGATCGAGGCCAATGAAGAGCATGTCATCATTGCCCAAGGCCTTTTGAAGTTGTCCTAAAAAAGTGATGCTCTGATGGTAGTTAAAGTTGCCCAGATTTGATCCCAGGAACATAACCACCTTTCGGTTTGGATAGTCCCTGGAAAGATCCTCCAGCATATGAAAATAGTCTCCGATTCGGGTTTCAATGGTCAGGTTTGGGAATCGACCCTGCATGTCGTCTACCAGATGGGTTACTGCCTGCTCAGATATATCAATGGGGATGTACCTGAAATTGACATTCTCTGAAATCAGGTCTTCGATGAGAATCCTGGTTTTCTGTCCGTCACCTGCACCCAATTCCACCAGATCCACAGAGAAGCATTCACTGCAAAACATGGCACCGATATTGCGTTTGTGGGTTTCAAATATCTCTGCCTCACATGCGGTAAGGTAATACTCGGGCATACCCATGATCTGTTGAAAGATCCGGCTTCCTTCTGAATCATAAAAGAATTTGGAAAATATCCTTTTATTTCTGGATTTCAGCCCTTCAACCATTTCCATGGCTTCAGTGGTTGCTTCAATGGTTTTTTGCATCTATTTATGATTTTGCCGGTCGTATGCCTGTAAATTGAGGTTTGAGCATTGTTTTAATTACAACCCTGTCCCGGTATTGTTCAAGATTTTCCGATTTTAGTCGAACAATCCATGTCAATATTACAAGTTGTTGTTCAAAACAAAATTTATTATTTATATTGAAATCATTATTGAACATCAATATTTAACCTTTCATTATCAATGCCCCAAAAACCTGATCCTTCCAAAAAAATCGGTTTCGATAACGAAGCGTATTTAAAAGAGCAGACAGCAGCCATCCTTGAACGTGTTGACCGTTTTCAGGATAAACTATACCTTGAATTTGGCGGTAAGATCATGTTTGATTACCATGCTGCAAGGGTACTTCCCGGTTTTGATCCAAATGTGAAAATGCGTCTGTTGCAGAAACTGAAAGACAAAATTGATATCATCCTTTGCATTTATGCAGGTGATATTGAGAGAAAGAAGATGAGGGCTGATTTCGGAATTACCTATGATTCCGATGCTTTGAAGGCCATTGATGATTTTAAGGAATGGGGGATTGATGTTTCTACTGTTGTCATTACCCGTTACGAGAATCAGCCAGCTGCCAGATCCTTTAAATACAAGCTGGAACGCAATGGGATACGGGTGTATACACACAAGTTCACCAAGGGGTATCCATCGAATGTTGATCATATCGTAAGCGATTATGGTTACGGGTCTAATAAATACATTGAAACCAGCAAGCCCATTGTAGTAGTAACTGCTCCGGGGCCGGGAAGCGGCAAACTGGCCACCTGCCTCAGCAACCTCTACCATGATTACAAAAAGGGTATAAAGGCCGGTTATGCCAAGTTCGAAACTTTCCCGATCTGGAACCTGCCCCTCTCTCACAAGGTCAATATTGCTTACGAAGCAGCCACCGTGGATCTGAAAGACCTGGTACAGATTGATCATCACCACCTGGAAGCTTATAATATCAAAGCAGTTAATT
>JAUVKN010000073.1 GCA_030596245.1 Bacteroidia bacterium
TGATGTGACCGGTATGATGATAAAATCCTGCCAGGTGCAAATCGGATAGCTGCACGATCTTTAGCCCTTCGAAGGATAGAGGCAGACCGGTTATTCCAATCTCTTCCCTGAAAACCTTCACATTGGTCCTGCCCCGGATCATACCCATTCCAAATGCGATAAGGAGCAGAACTCCTGTCACCGTGCCTGTGAGGAGAAAGTAGTTCCGAATGTTACCAGCATTACCGTTGAATAACCTGGTCAACAACATTGTAATATCACCCAACAATTGGGTTACATTGAAAAGGAGTTTGGGAACATAGAGCATCAGAAAGATCCCCATGACCAGCATGACTCCGAAAAACCGGGACGGATCGCGCATGTGCCGGAAAAGCGATCCTGCCCAAATCAATGAGACCAGCATAAGGACGGTAATTCCCCAGAACAGGATGAAGAAGATCTTTTGTCCTTCAGGTTGAAATGGTATCATATGTTGGATACCTCTGTAGGCATAAAGGTCCATGGAGACCATAAAGAGTGTGAAAATGGAGATGATTATGAGCGATCTCATGAATTTATGTTCAATTTCTTTTCGTTATGAATTTAAGGATTGTAATTTTAAGAGCATGAGAACTACAAAACATCTGTCAGGAAAAATTGTTCTGATCCTAGCTTTTCAAATCATTGTTGCAGCCAACCTCCAGGCGCAAAACGAAACAACATCCACAACACATACTTTTGTCCCGCTGCCGGAACTCCTTTTGAGCAGTGAGGGATATGGTATTGAATCTTCTGAGCAATGGGAGGAGATCCGAAGGAGTGAGATCCTTGAACTTTTCAGGGAGCATGTCTATGGTCGTGTACCGGAAGCAGAGTTATCCATTGGTTTTGAGTTGAAATTCATCGATATGAATGCGCTTGCCGGTACTGCCATTCAAAAGGAGGTTGAAGTGCAGGTGAGCAACGGACCGGATACACATGTATTCACCATCCTGATTTTTCTACCCAAAGATATCCCAGGCCCGGTACCCCTGTTTCTGGGTTTGAATTTCAACGGAAATCATACCATCCATTCCAATAAGCAAATCACTGTTACAGATAGTTGGGTACGGAACAACAGTGATCTTGAAATTTCAGATCACAGAGCCAGAGAGGGGACCAGGGGTGCAGGGGCCCATCGATGGCCTGTGGAGCATATTTTATCGAGGGGGTACGGAGTGGCAACCATCTATTATGGAGAGATTGATCCCGATTTTGATGATGGATTTAAGAACGGGATCCACCGGTTGTTTGCAGACCAGGGCGAGGAGCGCGATTCAGACTCATGGGGATCTATAGCCACATGGGCCTGGGGGCTTTCCAGGGCCATGGACTATTTCGAAACTGATGCGGACGTTGATCAGAAAAGGGTGGGGGTAATGGGTCATTCACGTTTGGGAAAGACCTCCCTCTGGGCTGGCGCAGAGGATGAACGGTTTGCACTGGTGATCTCAAACAATTCCGGGTGTGGAGGGGCTGCCCTGACAAGACGGGCCTTTGGTGAGCGGGTAAGCCGGATCAACACATCATTTCCTCACTGGTTTGCTTCCAGGTTTCATGAATACAATGACAATGAGGCTGCTCTGCCGGTGGACCAGCATATGTTAATGGCCCTGATGGCCCCCCGTCCACTTTATGTGGCCAGTGCACAAGAGGATCTATGGGCCGACCCCTACGGAGAGTACCTCTCTCTTTACTATGGAAGCAAAGTATATGAATTGTATGGCAATGTTGCACTGAAAAGTGATCAATTGCCCGGGGTGGATCAACCCCGGTGGAGCGGGAGCCTTGGATACCACATGAGGACTGGTAAACATGACGTTACTTCTTATGACTGGGAACAATATCTGAAATTTGCGGATCAAAACATGCCTGGTGCAGAATCCGGCCAACAGGTCAGTCTCGTCTCTGAGGCGTGGCTAAAGGAGCATATAAAAAGTGGTTCGCCCAGATTGATGCTTACTCCGGATCTGGAGGTGAGGATACGAGAAAAACTTCATGAAGGAGATCCGGTCACACTGAACGGTTTCCAGTTGCTGCAGGGAAGTGCTGATGATATTCTTGATCTGTCCCCGCTCTCCTATTCCAAAACAGGTCGCAGGTTGCTTGGGGTCTCCCGCGAGGCCATACGGCGTCTGACCACCCTTGCCCTGGTCTACAGGTTTGAAAAAGAGCAGCGCTATCTGGATAAACTGGAGGAAGAACTCGTGGCGGTTTGTGGTTTCAATGATTGGAATCCATCTCATTTTCTGGATGTGGCTGAGATGGCTGCAGGGGTAGCACTGGCCCTGGATTGGGCCGGGGAGTGGCTGACTCCCGAAACGGAACAAATGGTCAGATCGGCATTGGTTGAAAAGGCACTTAAGCCGGGCATGTCAAACATAGGCTATAATGGCTGGGTCGATGCCCATCACAACTGGAACCTGGTGTGTCACGGGGGATTATCACTGGCTGCCCTGGCTCTGTTTGAGGATGAGCCCGAGCTGACTGCCCGTGTGTTGAACAGGGCAGTGGAGAAGATCCCGCTGGCTTTGGAACCCTATGGCCCGGGAGGAGTTTACCCTGAAGGGCCCTCTTACTGGTTCTATGCAACTACCTATCTCGTTGGGGCCATATCGGCATTTGAATCTGCCCTGGGTACAGATTTCGGTTTAGCAGATGCCCGGGGGCTGATGGAAAGTGCTGTTTTCAGTCAGGTGCTGGCCGGACCATCGGGTGACTATTACAACTATTTTGATTCCGGTCTGGGAGGGCTGTATAGCATGGCCCATTTCGGCTTGCTCTCCTGGTTTGCCTCCCGCTCCGGTGAAGGGATGGATTGGACCGCATACCGCGATCTGCTGGAGAGGGAGTTAACACATCCTGCACAGGTTTCCAGAACCCGTTTTTTCAGCATGCACTTCCTGGATATAGCTCGAATGGACCACACAGGGGGGAAAAGTTTTATCTATCCGGAGGTGTGGACCGGTGGAGGAGATGAACCCATCTGTATATTCAGGGACCGGGAGAACCAAAAGGATGCATTTTTTCTGGCAGCCAAAGGGGGACGTGCGGCTGATAACCATGGCAACATGGATGCAGGTTCATTCATTTTTGAATTGGAGGGTGTGCGATGGGTGGTAGATCCGGGGAATCAGGGATACCATGAACTTGAACAGTTGATGGGAAATGAGTTATGGAACAGCGGTCAGGAATCGGGACGGTGGAAACTGCTCACAAAGAATAATTTCGGCCACAGTACGTTGACTGTCAACGGAAAAATGCACATGGCAGATGGCCGGGCCACCCTGATCAGGGTGGATCGTCGCAGAGACCAACCGAAAGTAACATTTGATCTCACACCCCTGTATGGGGAAGATCTTGCAGAGGCGCAACGTAGTTTTATCAGGGTATCGGATCATGGTCTCAGGATCAGGGATCACCTCATATTTTCACCTAAAACCCAAACCGTTACCTGGCAATTGATGACCCGGGCGGAGGTAGAGGTCCAGGACAGGGGTGTTGTTTTAAGGCAGGAGGGAAAGACCTTGTATCTTAATGTATTATCAGATCTGTCTTTTGAAGTGAATGTTGTAAACCTCTCTCCTCCACCTCTTCCTTATGATAAAAATATCTCCGGTTTGAAACGAATAGAGATCCAGGTGGACCGAAAAGCATTTCCGGGGTTTTCCGGTGAATTTGTTGTGGATTTAACTACGAAAAAAAAATAGGGTCGATGAGATTGGACATAAATATTAGAAAGGTATCGGTAATCCTGACAACCATACTGGTTGTTGGAGTAGTTGGGTGTAACCGGGTTGAAAAACCCAATGTTGTTTTCATTCTCGTTGATGACCTGGGGTGGACCGACCTGGGGTGCTACGGAAGCACTTTTTATGACACCCCCAACCTGGATCAGCTGGCATCGCAATCCATTCTTTTTACCAACGCGTATGCAGCATCACCCGTATGCTCTCCCACCAGGGCAGCGATCATGACAGGTAAACACCCGGTCCGGGTGGGGATTACAGACTGGATCCCCGGTATGTCTGCTTCCAATGCAAGGGATCCCTTGCTGGAGACTCCGGAGGACATTCATAACCTTCCACTGGAAGAGGTCACCCTGGCTGAACTGTTCAGGGAGCAGGGTTACAGGACCCTGTATGCTGGAAAGTGGCACCTGGGTGAAACCAAAGAATACTGGCCCCTGGAACAGGGGTTTGATGAGAACAAGGGTGGTAATTACAAAGGATCTCCCACCTTTCCTGGTGGTCTCGGCTACTACTCGCCCTATGGGAATCCCTGTCTGACAGACGGACCCGATGGTGAGTATCTGACCGACCGGCTCACTGATGAGTCTATTCAATTTATTGAATCCTCGGAAGAGGCCCCATTTTTCCTTTACCTGGCTTACTACACAGTTCATACACCGATCCAGGGTTGTATTGCCTATGATGATCTGTATATGAGTAAGAGCCTGGCTTTGCCTGACAGCGGTAAAATGGTACTTCGTCAGGAGCATGAAGGGAGCACCCGAATGAATCACAGCAGTCACAAATATGCTGCCATGGTTCGTTCTCTGGATACCAATGTGGGCAGGTTGATGGAAAAGTTAAAGGAGACCGGAAAACTGGAGAATACCATTGTCATTTTCACTTCAGACAATGGAGGATTGTCAACCACAAGGAGAGGGGGCCCTACTTCGGTCATTCCACTACGTGCCGGGAAAGGCTGGTGCTATGAAGGAGGAATCCGGGTGCCTTTACTACTTCGGTACCCGGGGATAACCGATCCTGGTGCTACCTGCCAGCAGCCTGCCATCAGTATGGATTTTTATCCAACCCTCATAGAGTTGGCGGGCATTGAGATGGATCAGGAGCTGCACCTGGATGGCAGGAGCCTCGTCCCTTTTCTGAAGGATCCGGAGGAGACTGGCGACAGATCGTTGGTCTGGCATTACCCCCATTACCATGGTTCCACCTGGAGACCCGGATCGGCCATCAGAAATAATCAATGGAAGTTGATCGAATTTTATGAAGATCAGGTGGTCGAACTGTATGATCTCTCTACCGACCTGGGAGAGCATCACGATCTGGCCGCCGAGTTTCCCGGGAGAGCCGGTTCATTAAGGGTAGAGATGCATGAGAGGCTGCAGGCAATGGGCGCTGCATATCCCGTATTGAAAGAGGAGAAATAGTAAAAAAAATGATAAGAAATATGTTCAAGATGAAAAGTATTACAGTAATCATTGCCATTGGATTGATAGGATCAATGGCGCTTTTTCAGGAGTGTGATTCTGAACAGGGCAAGGAATCTGAAAAACCCAACTTTGTTTGGATCATATCCGAGGATAATTCAAAGCACTACATGGAACTTTTTGATCCCAATGGAATCGCAACCCCCAATATTGAGAAAATGACTGAACACGGGATCCTGTTTTCAAGGGCATTTTCCAATGCACCAGTTTGTAGCGTGGCCCGGTCCACACTGATCTCCTCCTGTTATGGTCCCAGGACCGGGGCGCAGTTCCACCGCAGATCAAAATTGGTACCCATGCCCGAAACCATTGAGATGTTTCCGGTATATCTGAGAAATGCGGGTTATTATACCACCAACAACAGCAAGCAGGATTACAACTACCTGAAAAGTGAGGGAACATGGGACGAATCTTCCAGAAAGGCTCACTGGAGCAACCGGCAGCCTGATCAGCCTTTTTTTCACAAGGAGTCGCATCCTGTTTCCCATGAGAGCAGGCTGCATTTTAAACAGGAGTTGATGGAAACCTACAGTCCGGCCACTGATCCAACAATCGTGCATCTGTTTCCCAATCACCCCGATACGGACCTGTTCAGGTTTACAGGAGCCTATTACCGGGATAAGATCCTGGCGGTGGACACCATTGTTGGGAATGTGATAAAGCAGTTGGAGGAGGAGGGAGAACTGGAAAATACCTTCATCTTCTATTTCGGAGACCATGGCGGGGTACTTCCCGGCAGCAAGGGGTATGCCTATGAAACCGGTTTGCATGTTCCCCTGGTGGTAAGGATTCCTGAGAACTTCCGGCACCTGGTGAGTTTTAAACAGGGGGCGGAGAGTGACGGATTTGTGAGCTTCATCGATTTTGGTCCAACCCTCCTGGAGCTGGCCGGGGTTGAAAGCCCCAAAGGGATCGATGGTAAACCGTTCCTGGGTAAGGCCATCTCAAAAAAGCAGGTTGATAAACAGGAGACCACATACGGTTATGCCGACCGGTTCGATGAGAAGTATGACCTGGTACGGACCGTAAGGAGAGGGCATATAAAATATATGCGCAATTACCAGCCTTTCAATTTCGATGCCCTGCAAAATAACTATCGCTACAGATGCCTGGCCTATCAGCAATGGCGGGAGATGTATCAACTGGGGGAATTGAATGAGGTGCAAAGCCAGTTCTTTGAGCCCAGGGATGCGGAGGAGCTGTATGACCTGGATTCTGATCCCTACGAAACCAAAAACCTGTCCAATGATCCTGCATACCAGGAGATCCTGGCGGAGTTGAGAGGAGAGCTTGCCGCGTGGGTGAAAGGGATGCCCGATCTGAGTTTCTATCCCGAAAATATGCTAAGAGATCAGGCTTTTGATAATCCGGTGGTTTTCGGACAGCAGCACCGGGATGAAATAGCAGAATTAGTTGATATTGCTGACCTGAGTCTGCATCCATTCGATGAGGCAAGGGAAGGAATTAATGTAGCCCTCTCTTCGGGGGATCCCATGAAGGTTTACTGGGGACTGATTGTCTGCAGCAGCTTTGGACAGGAGGCAGCAAATTTTAATGAGACAGCCAGGGTGTTATGCTCACATGACAATTTGCTTGTGAGAACCCGCGCTGCTGAGTTCCTGGGTCTTACAGGGGTTGAGGATCCGGCAGCTGTGATCATTGAAGCACTCAGTCAATCCGTTGATGGGGTTGAGGCCCTTCTGATCCTTAATTCACTGGTCTTGCTCATGGATGGCCCTCACACCTATGAATTTGTGCTGAGCAATGATGATCTTGCACCGGAGGTGGTGGAAGATTCCCAGGTTCTGCGCAGACTGGAGTATATCCATTCCCAAATGGGCCAGCTGAAAAAACTGTAAATTTGAAAATGATTGCATTCGAGGAGTATTTAAAGGAGAACCTGGTGTTGCTGGATGGGGCCATGGGATCTCTGATCTATGAGAAAGGCGTTTTTATTGATAAGTGTTATGATGAGCTGAACCTGTCACGACCCGACCTCATCAGGTCCATTCACGACGAATACCTTCAGGCTGGGGCAAAGGTCATCGAGACCAATACATACGGTGCCAACCGTTTTAAACTGAAATCTCACAACCTTCTTGAAGAGATCGAAGAGATTAACATAACAGGAGTTACACTGGCGCGGGAAGCTGCCGGAGAAAATGCATATGTAGCTGGTTCCATGGGTCCCTCAGGAGTGGAGATTGAACCATGGGGCGATACCGGCCTGGATGAGATTTTTGAAGCTTATGCAGAGCAAACGGGTTTCTTGCAGAAGGCAGGGGTGGATCTGTTTATCCTTGAAACATTCCAGGATATCAGGGAGATGGAGCAGGCCATAAAAGCCATCCGGTCCATCAGTAATTTACCTGTTGTGGCAATGATGACGGTGGGTGAGGATGGAAAGACCCGTTACGGGGTTGACCTGGATGATGTTACATGTCGGCTGGTCAATTCCGATGCCACAGTAATTGGATTAAATTGTACAGTAGGGCCCAAGCCCATGCTCGATTTTGTGGAGAACATGAGCAGGATCTCTGACAAACCAATTGCCATTATGCCCAATGCCGGACGACCCCAGTATACCGACGGACGAATGATATACATGAGTACTCCTGAATACTTCTCTGTCTATACCAAACGTTTCATCGAGAAGGGTGTGAAGGTGCTGGGAGGATGTTGTGGCACCACGCCGGAACATATTTCCAAGATGGCCAATGCGTTGGCCATGAAACAGACCCGGATCCAGCACTCCATCAATATCGGGGTCAGGCCAATTACTGAAGAGCCTCTGCCCAATCCGGTTTCAGTAGAGGAGAAATCGAATCTCTCAAAAAAACTCACTTCGGGCAGACAGGTAGTACTGGTGGAGATGGTTCCACCCCGGAGTACCGATATTACAAAACCTCTGGAGGGTGCACAACTGTTGAAGGATAGCAAGGTGGATGCCATCAATATTCCGGATGGTCCAAGGGCCTCGGCCCGGATGACGGGACTTGCCATGGCAGTGCTGTTGCAGAACCAGGTGGGAATAGAGACGGTGCTTCATTACACCTGCCGTGACCGGAATTTGCTGGGAATGCAATCAGATCTTCTGGGTGCAGCAGCCATGGGTATCAGAAATATTCTGGCCATTACCGGTGATCCTCCCATGATCGGCGATTATCCCCAGGCTACTGCTGTTTTTGATATCGATGCCATCGGGCTAGTTCACCTGATCAATAACCTGAACCATGGGATAGATGTTGGTGAGAAACGCATTGGGGATTCCACAGCTTTCTTTACGGGGGTTGGAGTGGACCCAAACAGTGTGAATCCTGAGAATGAGATCAACCGTTTGCAGATGAAAAAGGAGGCTGGTGCCGAATATATCATTACCCAACCTGTTTTTGATGTGCCCTCACTTGAGGCATTTCTGGAGAGTGCTGAAATTGCTAACCTGTACCTCATTGCAGGGATCTGGCCCCTGGTGAGCCTGCGAAATGCCGAGTTTATGAAAAACGAGGTGCCCGGAGTTTATCTGCCCGATGAAGTGATGCAGCGTATTGCAAAATTCCATACAAAGGAGGACCAGTTGAAGGCCGGGATCGAAATTGCTCAATCCATGGTGGATAAGGTGCAGGGCTTTGTGCAGGGGATCCAGGTGAGTGCTCCATTTGGGAGATATGCACTGGCAGTGGAGGTGGCAGAAGCCATTTTAAGCAGAAATTAATATGAACCACACATAAAGTAACATGAAAAAACCCGCCTGTATGCTATTGTCAGGGTTGTTGGTATCCTGTCAACTTTTTGCCCAGCTTCATCCTGATTACGAAAATCCTGAAGTGTTCGAACGAAACCAGGTATTACCACACACCACCCTGATGCCATTTGAGAACCTTGAGCAGGCACTCGGCGGTGATCGTAAATCATCTCCTTTTCACCACTCTTTGAATGGGACATGGCAATTTCACTGGGCTGAAAATCCGGAGGTGGCTCCGGTTGAATTTTATAAGTCAGGATATTCGCGGGCTGATTGGGACGAGATAGTGGTGCCTGCCAACTGGCAGATGGAAGGATTCGGATACCCGCTGTTCAGAAACATTGGTCTGCCGCATCCTGTCAAACCACCCGAAGTACCCGTGAAATTCAATCCGGTGGGCTCCTACTACAGGACGTTTGATCTGCCGGAAGACTGGAAGGGAAGGCAGGTTTTTCTTCACTTTGAGGGAGTGCATTCAGCCTCATATGTGTGGGTAAACGGAAAGGAGGTCGGGTACAACCAGGGAGGTATGGAACCGGCTGAATACGATGTGACATCTTTCCTGAAAAAAGGTGGAAACAGCATTGCTGTCAAAGTATTGCGTTACAGCGATGGTGCCTATCTGGAGGACCAGGATACCTGGCGTTTGTCGGGGATCTACCGGCATGTATACCTGATGGTCACTCCGGAAGTTCATATCCGGGACTTTTACGTGACCACTGATCTGGATGAGAATTATAGGAATGCATCACTGATAGTAGCCACCAATGTAGAAAATTATAACAGTAAGATGGCCGGTGATTATTCTGTACGGGTAAGCCTGTTCGATGAGAATGACACGCCCGTCTCAGGGGGCGAAGGGACCCAACCGGTGGGTTCATTGAAGGGGAACTCAACCTCCACCATCAGTCAAACTGTTGAGATATTGAATCCTGACAAATGGTCGGCTGAATATCCCGCTCTTTATACCCTGATCATGGAGTTGCTTGATGAGGATCAACAGGTGGTGGAGACCCTCAGCAGCAGGGTGGGATTCCGGGAGGTGGAGGTGATCGATCAGGCCATCTGTGTGAATGGAGTTCCCATCAAATTCAATGGTGTTAACAGCCATATGTTACATCCCGAGACAGGACATACCATGGATGTGGAGACATTAAGGAAGGACCTCCACATTATGAAACAGTTTAACATCAATTGTGTGCGGACCAGTCACTATCCCCCCAATGTGGAGTACCTCGACCTGGCCGATGAGCTGGGGATGTACATTGTGGACGAAACGGGAGATGAGGCGCATGCATATATCTATCTTTCCCATTTGCCCCAATGGAGGTCTCAATACCTGGATCGCATGAGGAAAATGGTGTACCGCGACCGGAACCATCCTTCAGTGGTGATCTGGAGTGCAGGAAACGAGAGTGGTCCGGGGGATAATCTCTGTGCCCTGATGGAAGAGGGGAAGAGGATCGATCCAAGCCGGCCGGGTTGGATGTATGGTGGAAACCGGGACAGAGATCCGGCCACCAATCCCATTAAATGTGAAGATATTGTAGGTCCCCGGTACCTGCAACCATTCATTCTTGAACAGCGATTTGCCAAATCGGATGATCCCCGACCCTCTTTTATGGATGAGTACATTGCAGCCACAGGAAACAGCCTGGGAGGATTGGATGAGTACTGGGATGTGATCTACAAATATCCAAGGCTCACCGGTGGGGCGATCTGGGACTGGATCAGTCCCGGTATTACCCGACAGGTGATCACCACACAGGATGATGCTCCGGGTCACATCAAATGTGTCTTTATGAACAGGGCGCACCTGGTGGATGGGAACCAGGGAGAGGCCATGTACCTGAGTGGGAACGATGACTGGTTGGAGGTTTCACGAGACCCGGCACTGGATATTGCCGGTCAGGCACTTTCAATCTCATTCTGGGTCCGCCCGGAAGCGTATAATGGAAACGCCAGTTTCCTGACCAAGGGAGACTACCAGTTTGGAATAATCCAGCCTGACGAGGAGCATCTGGAGTTTTATATGAATACGGGGACGAGAACAGCACTACAGGGGAGATTGCCTGATGACTGGGTGCATCAGTGGCATCATGTGGCTGGCATCTATGATGGAAATAAGATGGACCTGTTTGTGGATGGAGAGTGTGTGGGGACCACTGCTTACAGCGGGGATATTCAAAACTCCCCATATGCAGTCATCCTGGGGAAGAGTGCCGAGCTGAGGGACAGTCACCTGGGGTATATGTGTCATGCCACCCTCGACAGGGTAAGGATCTTTGATGAGGCCTTTCCCATTCAGAAGCTGACAGAAGATTCGGAGGAGATGAAGCCCGGTGCATTGTTGTGGCTTGACTTTGAAACGGCACATGAAGAGGGGAGTTACTATTCCATTGGAATTCCCGGCCGCACCTATGGACTGATCTGGCCCGACCGCTCGGTTCAACCCGAGTTGTGGCAGTTGAAAAAGTCACCCCAGCCCGTGGTATTCACTGCAAATAGCCTGGAAACCGGAGAGATGGGAGTAATTAACCGCCATCATTTCCGGGACCTGAATGAACTGGATATTACATGGGAACTGACAGCCAACGGTGAGGTTGTACAACAGGGAACACTGGAGATGGAACTGGCTGCCGGAGAGAAAAGTCAATTCAAAGTTCCCTATGATATTCCTGAACCTGTTCCGGGAACCATCTATCACCTGTTGATCTCTTGCAAAACCACAGTGGATCAGCCCTGGGCCGGTGCCGGACACGAGGTAGCCTGGGAACAATTCAAACTGCCGGTGTATGAAATGGATAGTGAAGAGACTGCCGCGCATCCACCCGTTGAGGTTGTGGAGGATGGAGGATCTTTTACCGTGAAGGGAGAGGGATTTGTCTATATATTTGACAGGGCCACCGGATATCTTAGTTCAATGGTTGTAGACGGGAAAGAGATGATCAGCAGTGGACCCCGGTTGAATGTCTGGCGTGCTCCACTGGCCAATGACCTGGATTCGTGGAATTACCTGCGTACAGATCTGGGTTACAATAAAGCGTGGATGGGAAAAGAGACAGCCAATGGATGGCGCTCCATCGGATTGGACAAACTGGTTCATTCAGTAGATGATTTTACAGCTGCAATCCGGGATGGGAAAGCTGAGGTCCGGGCAGAGATCAGTGTTCACTCCTCCAATTATGAGGCGGGTTTTAAGGTTCACTATCAATATTCCATTAACGGAACTGGAGCCATTGAAATATCTACCCGTGTTTCGCCCCGCGGCTACATGACACGGTGGATCCCAAAAGTGGGATTGCAAATGGAATTACCCAAACGGTACCAGCAAATTGAATGGTTCGGAAGGGGGCCGTTTGAAACCTACCCTGACAGGAAAACCGGAGCAAAGGTTGGCCGGTACAGCACCACGGTTGAGGCCGATTTTGTTCCCTATATCATTCCCCAGGATTATGGAAACAAGACCGATGTGTACTGGTTCTCAATCAAGGATGATTCGGGGAGCGGACTTTACATTGATGGTGATATGACTTTTAATGTCAGTGCCCAGAAATATACCACCGAAACCCTGGATCGGGCGCATTATCCCTTCCAGTTGAAGGAGGAAAATGTAGTGATCCTTAACCTGGATCATAAAGTAAGTGGAGTGGGGGGTACAGCAAATTCCATACTCAATCCATACCAGGTGTTGCCAAATGAGTATGCATTTACGTTTACCATTAATCCTGTAAGAGATTAATTCATACCATTTGAGAAAGATGCAGTGGTTGTTGTTACAGGAGTGGGGTGATCTTTGGAACAAAAATCATCAAATAGGTAAACAGGGAGATCCCGGCTGTAATGGTCACAATTGCATTCCCCATGCATTTGATCCTGGTTACATGAAATATTGAAAGGGAAGAATCATTTTTTACCTGATAGAGTGCTGCGGTCCTGAAAATTCCCGCAACAACGAATAGGAAGGTTACTACCAAAAGCAGAATCCATTGAATGGCATTGATGTGCAAAACGATCCCTGCGGTAATGATGGGTATGGTAAGAAATATTTGAAGGGGCAGGCCCGGATCCAGCGTGAACACTTTTCGCAAACCACTCAGTACATTCTCCAGCGAAGAAGGTCTGGCCTGAAGGGCAACATCAGGGTGGCTGAAATCCATGGTAAAATTGGTTAAAATATGACCAAAGCTACTAATTCTTACGTGAAATGCTAGTATTTGGTTACAAAAATCATTTTCAACGAGAGAATTTTAATATTTTCTTCAGTCGAAATTCACCTCTATTTATTCATCACATGTTTTTCAAGCCACTGGTCCTGTTCCCAGAGCATATGCAGAATGCTCTCTTTGGCTCTGTAACCGTGACTCTCCTTTGGGAGCATTACCAGCCGAACGGTGGCACCAAGCCCTTTCAGGGCATTGAAATACCGGGTACTCTGCAGAGGATAGGTGCCTGAGTTGTTATCGGCTTCTCCATGAATGAGCAATAAGGGGGTCTTCATCTTGTCGGCATGCATGAAAGGGGACATGGTGTAATACACTTCTGGTGCTTCCCAGTAGTTGCGTTCCTCACTCTGGAAACCGAATGGTGTGAGCGTTCTGTTATATGCGCCGCTTCGTGCGATGCCAGCAGCAAACAGGTCGGAGTGTGAAAGCAGGTTGGCTACCATAAAAGCACCGTAGCTGTGTCCGCCCACGACTACCCGCTCCCGGTCGATATAGCCCAATTTATCTACTGCATCGATGGCGGCTTTTGCGTTTGCCACCAGTTGCTGGCGGAACATGTCATTGGGCTGGTCATCTCCTTCACCTACGATGGGAAAGGCTGCTCCGTCAAGTAGCACATACCCTTTGGCCACCCAGTAAATGGCCGATCCATAATTGGGAGATGTGAAGCGGTTTGGATTGGCGGTGGTCTGTCCGGCGCTGGACTTATCCTTAAATTCCTGTGGATAGGCCCATAAGATCATGGGCATCTTCACCTTCTTATCCATATCATATCCAATCGGGAGGTAGAGTGTTCCTGACAGTTCCAGTCCGTCATCACGCTTGTATTTGATCACCTCCTTATGAACGCCCTGGATGCTCTTGAATGGATTTTCAAATGCAGTGATCTGCTCCAGGTTCTTCGGCTTTTGCCTCAGTTCCTTCGGTTGTTTCTTTTTCAGATCTCTGAAAAAATAGTTGGGGTAATCGGTCGGGGATTCTATTCGAACCAGCAGCTGTTTTTTACTGGCGTCATACTGACTCAAATTCTCAAGCCGATCGGTGTATTCTGACTCATAAATTCTCTTGGTTTTTGTTGTTTTGAGGTCCATCTGATCCAGAAAAGGGAACTGGCCCTCTTTCGAGTATCCACTGCCAATCAGATAGGTTTGTGTCCCTTTAAGGGAAAGCACATAGCTTCCCATTTCATTTCTCTCTGTAACGAACCGGCCCGGATCGCCGTAACGGTCCTGGTAATTGCGGTCAAAAATAACTTCTGGCTTCTGCAATGCATCCGAGGGATTG
>JAUVKN010000138.1 GCA_030596245.1 Bacteroidia bacterium
GAAAAGGAATTCATATCCCATAAGGAAAATGACCCAACTGAATCCGCTTAGTGCAAGGATATCCGGGGTCCAGTATTTGATCCTGATCTGGGGATAGAGGGCCAGGTTTCCGGGTTTTGCGGCGTTGAAATAACCCATAACCAGAATCACAGGGATCACAAGGAATACCCACCATGGAGGAGGTTCCTGAAATGAAAAACCAAGTCCGTAACCGCGCAGGGTTTCACCCAATACAAACAAGATGAGCATGACCGGTAAAATACCCAGAAAAAGAAAACCCCACCCTCTTTGGAGTATCACCTGTTTCACCTGGAGATCAAGATCCGGATTTAATTTCCAGATCTTAGGAGCCATTGATCTGTTCCTGGAGAGAAAATAATAACAACCAAAACCCAAGACACTCCACAGAACAGCGATTATGAAATGTGTGTATTCCGGATTCCAGGAAAAATCAACCATGGAGAGGATCAATTGGCATCAGGATTGTTCACCATATCACGCACCAGCTCAGTTACAGTACGGAAGTCGATTTTCCCTGTTCCCATCATGGGTAGTTCCTCAATCACAAAAAACTGTCTGGGAAGGGCTATGTTAGGTAATTCCTTTCCCATCTTCCTGAGAATGGCAATTTTATTGATATCTTTTGTGATCGCTGCAACAATGGTAGCTCCTTTTATTTCGTCGGGTATCTCAATTATACAACATGAAACTCCTTCGGGCAGGAATTGCTCCATCACATTTTCAACCTTTAAAAGGGAGACCATCTCACCACCGACCTTAATAAAACGCTTGAACCTTCCGGCATGCCACAGGTACCCATCTTCATCAAGGTATCCCATGTCGCCAGTATTGTACCATCCATCCACAATGGCTTCCGCGGTAAGTTCTGGTTCTCCCAGGTAGCCTTTCATTATCAGGTCTCCTTTCACCAGGATTTTACCGACCTCTCCGGTTTTACACTCCTCTCCGGTCTCCAGGTGTTCGATCCGGACACTTACATTGGGAATTACTTTCCCGGTACTGCCGGGCCTGTTGAATTCGAGCGAATTTACCGATACCACTGGTGAAGTTTCGGTGGCCCCATATCCCTCCAGGAGGGTAACCCCATGTTTTTTCATATAGCCCTCGCGCAATGCATCAGGGCATTTGTCTGCACCCGCCACCATGAGCCGTAAGGATTTGAAATCACCGGGGTCCGATTTTTTAAGGTATCCCCAGAAAAAGCTGGGTGTACCGACAATAATGGTGGGTTTTTCATCCCGTGCAATGTTGCTGATGGTTTGGAAATCAGTGGGATTTGCATAAGTGACCATGGTCATTCCCTTCACAAAGGTGACCCATAGATTGACGGTCAGTCCGAAAATGTGGAAGAAGACCAGATTGGCCAATAGAATATCAGATTCGTGTATACCAATGTGATCACTGAAATTCTGGATGTTTGATGCAAGATTCCTATGGGTGAGTTGAACCACCTTAGGCTCTTTTTCACTGCCACTGGTAAACAAGATGGCTGCGTTATCATCCTCATCTCCTTTGTGGATGCTGTTAAGGATCATGCGCACAGGAAGCTTTGTTTTTAAAGCTGCTTTTAGTTTATCACCTGTAGAGACACTTTTCATGATGTCTTCAATAAAAACCATCCCTTCAATCACCGGACAATCGATCTTCTCAAGAAGCGCTTTTGATGTGATGATGGTTTTAAAGCTACATTTCTCCTGGGCGTATTTTGCATTTTTATCGGCTCCTGTTGAGTAGTTGATCATCACCGGGACCCGTCCACTCATCAGGGAACCCACAGTGGCCAACGCACAACCTGCAGAGGTAGGGATCATGATACCAATATATCCTTTGTCATATTCCTGGAATTTTTTCGAAAGGATAAGTGCCCCGATCAGAGCTCTGCCGTATGGAACGTCTTTATTGGTGGTTTTGTCTTTGATGGCAAGCTTCTTTGAATGCTTTTTGGCCATCTTAACGAACTGTTGATGAAGCAGCATAATGGTTACGTTTTAATTTAAAAAGGGTATTTTAGCAAGATAAATATAAGCATTTGATTCAATCAAAAAATTATGACCTCATCTATTCACATTCTCAATGAGTTGTACCGGGACCATTTCCTGAAAAATCAAGGGCAGGTGAAAGACCATTTTAATTGTTAACAAAGGATAGAATTGTACGTACAAAGTTGTAGGACTTTTTTCTTTATTTGTTAATCATGAAGCAGATGTTACCCATATTGCTCATTCTAACCGGATCCTGGCTATTTGGTCAGGATAGAGGAGCGGTAAGAGGTTTAGTTCGTGATGCGGAAAGTGGGGAGCCAATGGTGGCTGTCAATATCAGTGCTGATCGGCGGACCGGAACCATTTCAGATCTGAACGGGGAATATTCACTCAACCTGGATGCAGGAAATCATGTTATCGAGTTTTATTATGTAGGCTATAAAGGAATTACAAAGAAGGTGAATGTTGATGCCGGAGTAACCACCCGCCTGGATTTACTGATGACCATCAGTAGCAAGATGTTGGATGAAGTGGTAGTCAGTGCCGGGAAATATGAACAAAAATTGTCTGATGTAACGGTGTCACTTGAAGTGATCAAACCACATCAGCTTTCCAACCAAAACATCACTTCACTTGACATGATTCTTGAAAAGACCCCTGGAATTAGTATTCTGGATGGCCAACCCAGCATCAGGGGAGGAAGTGGATTCAGCTATGGTGTGGGAAGCAGGGTATTGATGCTGGTGGATGACCTTCCAATGATCTCAGGTGATGCAGGGGATATTAAATGGAACTACATGCCCGTTGAAAATATAAATCAGATAGAGGTGATCAAAGGCGCATCATCGGTGTTGTATGGATCCTCGGCATTGAATGGTGCTATCAACCTGCGGACCCGCTTCCCTGGTAATGAACCCAGGACCGAAGTAACCCTGTTCGGTGGTGCTTTCATGGATCCGAAGCGGGGCGAACTGGTCTGGTGGGAGAAGCAACCTCTTTTTAGAGGAGTCTCCTTTTCACATCTTAGAAAGATCGGAAACCTTGACCTTTCAGTGGGAGGGAATTATTACAAGGATGAAGGTTACAGGGAATATGATTATGAACACAGGATCAGGGGTAACCTGGCAATGAGATACCGATTTAAAAAGGTACCTGGACTTACTGCGGGGATCTCCACAAGTGCCATGTATGTCGACCAATCCGATTTTCTTCTCTGGCAGGATGCCGATTCTGGAGCTTATCGTCAGAACCCTGGAACACACGCTCCGTTGACAGGGCACAGATACAATATCGATCCCTACGTTGAATATTTCACTCCCAGTGACAATAAGCATTCTCTGAAGACCAGGCTTTATAGTGTGGGGAATGCCGCCCTGGATACTGATAAAAGCAGTTTTACAAAACTTTGGTATGGAGAATACAGGTATTTGAAGAAGTTTGGAAACCAAACCAACTGGACCAACGGAATCTCTTTTTCGCGAAACACGGTACTGGCCAACCTTTATGAGAATCATATGGGTTCCAATTCGTCACTCTATTCGCAACTGGATGCTCATGTGTTCAACCGGCTTAAAGTTTCTACCGGCGTTCGGTGGGAGCTTAACACACTGAATGGAGATCTCTATTATTCAGTACCTGTGTTGCGTGCGGGCTTGAACTACCAGGCTGGGAAGGCTACTTTCATCAGGACATCTTTCGGACAGGGTTATCGTTTTCCTTCTGTGGCAGAGAAATTTGCTGATGCGGTGGTCGGAGGGCTGAAGGTCTTTCCGAATCCGGATTTGGAACCTGAAAGAGGGTGGGCGGCTGAGATTGGAATCAAGCAGGGGTTTTCCATGGGGAACTGGTTGGGATTTGCGGACTTGGCAATTTTCTGGACTGAGTATAAGAACATGATCGAGTACACTTTTGGTGCATATCCTCCCGATTCTGCGATGTTCCCCACCATTGATGATGTTGGATTTAAAGCGCTCAACATTGGAACCGCCAGGATCACAGGTGCGGAGTTTTCATTGAACGGTGCAGGCCGTTTGGGCCCTGTAAACCTTCAGATCACAGGGGGATATACCTTTATGAATCCGGTCGATCCCTTGCTCCTTGACTCCCTTGGACGGGATGAGGATGAATCATACATCCTTAAATACAGGCGACGTCACCTGTTTAAAATGGATTTCGAGATGGAGGTCTGGAAACTTTTTGCAGGTGTCAACGTGCAATACAATTCCAGGATGATCAAAGTGGATGAGGTTTTTATTAATCCCCTGATTGGAAATTTGTTACAGCCCGGATTTCCCGATTACTGGCTGGACCATGCAACGGGCTATACCCTGATTGATTTCAGGATGGGGTGGAACATATCACCACATTTCAGGGTAAACACCATACTGAGGAATGCCTTCAACGTGGAATTCCTGGGAAGACCCGGAGATATTGGCCCTCCACGCAATATTACACTTCAGACAAAAATTACTTTCTGATCCTTACCTGGATTTAATGAACTTCCCGGTATAAAACCTTGTGCTGTTGGTTACCCTGTAAAAGTAAGTGCCGGGGAGCAACCCGCTTCCGTTAAACTTGAAATAGTGTTCTCCAGGAGGGGACCCCTGCATCTCCTCATGCATCAGTTCACCCAGGATATTGTATACCTCCAGTTGAATACGGTCATCAAAAGGGGTGAAGAAACCCAGTTTTGTGATATCCGAAAAGGGATTGGGAACATTTGGAAGCACCTGAAACTCATTAACCTGGTAAGGATTAATCCCTGAAGTTCCATGGACGGTCAGCACCACCGAAGTGGTATCTACGACCTGACCGGCTGAAATGGTATCACCCGTTCCAAATTCGATAAAGGGAGTGACAAAGATGAATAACGGAAAATTACCTGCTTCTGTGGGTGTACCTACAATCTGTACACAATATACCGAATCGGGATAAAATTTTACGGCGTTGGGGAAATATTCAATACCATCGGGAAGATTTTTGACGGAATCTATTACGATGTAGGCCACCTCGATCACGGTTCCCAGATATTCAAATGAACCAGGGGGGATCACAGTAATCACTTCATCATATTGGACATTTACAGTGACCTCGGGCAGTATGCTTGGACAGATTTGTCCTGGATCACCTGTATCTTTGCAATTCGCCGTGTCAGGTTCACATTGTGCGGAAATTTCAGCAACCGAAAATACTGAAATGGACAGGATGACACAAAGCCGGGCTAATTTTTTCATAGCGCTCTATTTAGTTATTACAAATATAGCAGCAATTGTTACGAATGTCAATTTAATAATAACTCAAATAATTTAATGTCATTCTAAAACCAAATTCTATACCTTTATTGCCTGTTTAAACTAAACACCTAAAATATAGAGTTATGAACGAGATTTTTGGACTATTCTGGTTGCTTCCACTGGCTGCAGTTGTTGCACTTATCTTTGGATGGTTTTTCTTCAAAAACATGATGAAGAATTCGGAGGGAACCGACCGGATGAAAGAGATCGCACAGTATGTACGTGAAGGTGCAATGGCTTACCTGAAGAGCCAGTACAGGGTTGTGGGAATGGTATTTGCAGTTTTACTCGTTATTCTGATCGTCCTGGCCTACCTGGGTGTTCAGAATCCTTTTGTGCCTGTTGCCTTCCTTACTGGTGGATTTTTCTCCGGACTTTGTGGCTTCCTTGGAATGAAAACAGCCACATTTGCATCGGCCAGAACGGCGCAGGGTGCATCTGAATCTCTGAATAAGGGTCTTCAGGTAGCATTTCGAAGCGGTGCCGTGATGGGAATGGTTGTTGTTGGATTTGGTTTGCTGGATATCACTGCGTGGTTCTGGATCCTGAACAAATTGGTTTTCACACCTGAACATATGGAAGCTGGTCTTTCCTGGGCTGGTTTAACCTTTGTTCATGAAGGTACTACTGAAAAACAAAAACTTATCGAGATCACCGCTACCATGCTTACATTTGGGATGGGGGCCTCTACCCAGGCGCTTTTCGCGCGTGTGGGTGGTGGAATTTTCACAAAGGCTGCTGACGTGGGAGCTGACCTGGTTGGTAAAGTTGAAGCTGGAATTCCCGAAGATGATCCCCGCAATCCTGCTACCATCGCTGACAACGTTGGTGATAACGTAGGTGATGTGGCTGGTATGGGTGCTGATCTCTACGAATCATATTGTGGCTCGATATTGGCCACAGCTGCACTGGGCGCCGCCCTTCCCGGGCTTTCAGGCGCCGAATTGGGAATGGCTGTGGTTGCTCCCATGATTGTGGCCGGAATTGGAATCGTATTATCTATTGCAGGTATTTTCATGGTAAGGGCCAAGGAATCGGCTACTCAGAAAAACCTGCTTCATGCATTGTTGCTTGGAACAGGTGGAAGTTCTGTACTGATTCTTGTTGCGATGGCAATCATGGCCAATTTTGGAATGGTTAGCTGGGGCATATTCGGAGCAGTAGTGGCCGGATTGGCTGCTGGTGTGATAATCGGACAGGGAACAGAGCTTTTTACCTCTGATGAATATAAATCCACCAAAGGTATTGCAGCTGCTACAAAACAGGGACCGGCTACCACCATCATCGACGGGATCGCTGTAGGAATGTATTCCACATGGATTCCGGTATTAACCATTGTGCTGGCTATTATTGCAGCTTATGGATTTTCCGGTGGATTCCAGGAATTCGCACGGGGAGTCTATGGTATTGGATTTGCAGCTGTAGGTATGTTATCCACACTGGGGATTACCCTGGCTACAGATGCATTCGGGCCCATTGCCGATAACGCAGGTGGAAACGCTGAGATGGCAGAGCTCCCGGCTGAGGTCCGTGAAAGGACCGATGCATTGGATATGCTTGGAAATACAACAGCCGCAACCGGTAAAGGATTTGCCATTGGTTCGGCTGCACTAACTGCCCTGGCACTGCTTGCTGCCTATATGGAGGAGGTAAGGCTCTGGCTTGGTAGGGTTGCTGACAAGACAGTGGAAGGATTTAAACAGGTAGGCGACACGCTCTTCTATACAGACAATGCTCCAGCTGCTGTAGATGGACTTGATGCTGTTCAGTTGAGTACTGCTACCATCCACGACTTTGTAGGAGCTTATGACCTTTCAGTTTTAAATCCCATGTTACTGGGAGGTATTTTTATCGGTGCCATGATGGCATTTGTCTTTTGCGCAATGACCATGAAAGCTGTGGGTCGCGCGGCTGGTGCCATGGTGGATGAAGTGCGCAGGCAGTTCCGCGAGATACCCGGTATCTTGGAAGGAAAAGCAACTCCCGAGTATGCCAAATGTGTGGCCATATCTACAAAAGGAGCCCAGCGTGAAATGATTGTTCCCTCATTAATGGCCATTGCGGTTCCTGTTATTATCGGAATTGTGCTTGGTGTGGCTGGTGTTGTTGGCCTGCTGGTTGGCGTACTCACCACAGGATTTACACTTGCTGTGATGTTGAATAACGCTGGTGGTGCCTGGGACAATGCGAAGAAGTTCATTGAAAAGGGCAACTATGGCGGCAAAGGAAGTGAAGCCCATAAAGCCGCTGTTGTGGGTGATACTGTTGGTGATCCCTTCAAAGACACCTCGGGTCCGTCACTGAACATCCTGATCAAACTGATGACCATGGTATCTGTTGTAATGGCGGGCCTTACCGTGACCATCGGACTGTTTAGCTAAGAAAATTATACATTGAAAAAGGAGCGTGTTTCGAAAGAGGCACGCTTTTTTTAACTATCTCTTTATTTTGTGGTCTCTTTTCAGGTATCAATTTCGGTATATTCAACACCGAAGCCTACAATCCGTTGCAAACGGATTTAAGCGAGGTTTGAATTATACCGAAGCATGAGAGCATATGTTTAACAAGCAACATGGGATTTTTAGCGTAGCTAATAACCACGTTGCGGTTAAATATATGGGGAAATGCTATAATTTGATAATGGAACCCTGGTCCTTTAGGTATTTCTTCAGTTGAAACTCCTCACCGTCAAATACCCCGTAGGTAAAATTACCAATCCAGTCACCCAGGCAGATCACACGACTCTGTTCACCGACGCGAATATCGAAGGGGATGTGGCGGTGACCGAAAACAAAGTACTCTATTTTGGGATCATCTTTCAGTTTCTTCCGCGCATACTGGACCTGATGCTCCTTATCTGCACCCTGATAGTCACCGAAGGTGCCATGCTTCAAGCGGCTTTTCTTTGACCACCATTGGGCAAATGCCATTGATCCGTTGGGATGGATCCGGGCATAGAACCATTGCAAGATCCTGTTTTTAAAGATACCCTGGAGCAATCTGTATATGTAGTCGCCCCGGTACAAGCCATCTCCGTGTCCAAGCATGAACAGATGGTTGTTCCAGGTTCTGAACAGAGGTTTGCGATGTACCTCCAGGCCGATCTCCTGTGTCAGATAATCGAAGATCCAGACATCGTGGTTACCCGGGATCAGATGGATTTTTACCCCATCGTCGCTCAATGCTGCAAGTTTACCCAGGAATCTTATGAATCCACGGGGAACCACTTTGCTATATTCAAACCAGTAATCAAATACATCTCCCAATAACCACAATTCAATGGCATCTTCCCTGATCTCTTCAAGCCATTGTACAAACAATTGTTCATGCTGGCGGCTCTCCTCCAGAGGATGCATGCCCAGATGGAGGTCCGATGCGAAATATATACGGGTTCTTTCAGGCATGTATGAACTAAATGAGGTTGTCGAGCCAGGTCTCCAGCGTCTTTCCATAAAGATTCTTTGCCACAATATCACCTTCACGGTTAATAAGGAAGGTGCTGGGCAGTGCTGTCACATTGTAGATCACGTTGGCCCTTGAATCGGGATAGGAGAGTTCCGAAACATTGATCCATTTGAATTCGTTGAAGTCTATGGCATTCATCCACCTGATCTTATTGTTATCCAAAGAGATAGCATATATTTCAAATCCGTTGTCGTGATACCGGTTATAAATGGACTGCAGCTGAAGCAAAGATTGGACACTTGATTCATTCCCGGAAGACCAGAAGGTCACCAAAATTACTTCTCCTTTTAATGAGGAAAGGCTCACCTCTTCTCCCTCGCGGTCCGGAATGGTAAGATCCAGCATTCCTGATTCTTCTTCGGCCAGGCTCAATAAAGTATTCACATGGAGTGTTTGCTTGTACAGGGCTTCCTTTTTATCAATATCAGCTCGCAGTGATTTTGTAAGCGAAGAGTGGGGATGCATCATTTCCAGCGAATCTGCCACCGTTTTATAATACTGAAGATCCGAGTCATTTCCCAGGATCGGAGTCTCTTCGTCATATTTTTGGTAGAGCGCATATACACTTGAAAGGGAGGTCATATTTTCCACCAGGTACCGGATGGTGTACCTTTTTTGCTTGATGATGGCTTGGGTGTAAGCATTGCGAATAAGATCCATCTGGGGGCTCTCCGGACTGTCGATGGAGTCTGCTGCATTTAGTATTGAATCGAGTAAACTCCTGGTCCGGTCGAGATGCTCCACCAGCAGTCTGATATTTTCTGATTCTTCCGATCCGGTTAGCTTGTATCCTTTTCCAAAAGAGTCTGCAGAGGTTGAAATAGATACCTTTTCGCCTGGAGCAAGAAGCAGGTTCACAATATCACCCGATTCGTATTTTAAAATATAGAGTTCAGGTTCTTCCAGCCGGGTTTTGAAAGAAAATGAACCATCCTTCATTATTTTCACTGAATCGATCACTGAGGTCCGGTTCACATCCAACCTTTCCAGGGTTAAGGTTTTATCATTTCCCCCATTCACCTGGCCCGTTATTTCAGTATTGCTCCTGCTGCATGCAAAACTCACAACCAGCACGATCAGAATAGAAATCCGTTGTACGCTCATCTTCATATTATTCGCTAAATATTATTTTTAGTTTCTCTAAAAGTTTGTCTCCAAACAGATCTGTATCTACAATCCTTCCTGAAGGATCAAGCAATAGATTGCAGGGTATTTTCTCAACCTGGTAAAGGTCG
>JAUVKN010000315.1 GCA_030596245.1 Bacteroidia bacterium
GGGTGGTCTCCACCTGTGCTTTCATCTGGTCGTAAGACTGCTGGGTCACTGAACCGTACCTGAGCAGGGTGTCCATACGCGCCAGGTCGGTTTTCAGGGTCTGATACTGCAGACGCGTCTGTTCCAGCTGGGTGCGGTCCATCTCCACCAGAAGGTCTCCCTTTTTCACACGGTCGTTTACTTCAACTTTAACAGAGCGGATTCTTCCCTGTAGTGCAGGGGAGAGATAGGTCTCTTCGAAGGCAACTACAGAAGAAGTAATTTTCTGTTCCACTGCGGTTTCACGGTACTCCAGTGCCATGATCTTCACGGGCTGGACTCTCTTTTCAACACCTGCAGTTTCTGACTCAGTAGCTCCCGGGGGTTTCATGTCGCAGGAAATCAGAGTGGCACCGGCAATGGCGGTGAGCAGGACAATCTTTATTGTTTTCATATTGGATATTGTTTTCATGATCGGTCTTATTTTCACAGTTGTACAGGGCTAAAGGTTATTCATCAGTTTATCGAGCTGCAACTTGGCATTCATCACCTGCATAATCGCTGTGAGGTAATTGCTTTCGGCATCGAGGTAGTTGCTATTGGCCTGGGTCAGGTCGAGACTGCTGGCCATTCCCTGCTCGAACTTGCGGCGGTAGCTGTCATACACACTCTGGGCCACCTCCACATTCTCCTGCTGGGTAAAGAAGTTCTCCAGCGAGCTCTGCAGGTTGTATTTGAATTGCTTCTCCTGCAGGGTCAACTGGTCCTCCAGGATGCTTTTGTTGGTCTGTGCCATGCTGTAATCGATCCTGGCCTGATCGACACGAGCCTTCCTCAATCCGCTGGAAAAGATGGGTACTGACATGTTAAGTCCGACCAGATGGTTTGGATTCATATCAAAACCAGAGGTAAGAATCTTGGCATTGTAGTTATAGAAGCCAGCAATGGTGGGGGCATAATTCCATTGCTCCAGCCCCACCAGCTTCTTGCTGATCTCCTCCTGGGTCTCCATCATCTGGTAGCTTACATTGTTTTCGATGATGAAAGGAACCTCCAGTGCGCTTTCGACCTGCATGCTGGTATACAACATTTCCAGACCGTCGGTAAGCATCAGGTCCACATTTGCCTCAATTCCCAACTGGAAACGGAGCATGTTGTAATTCAGCTCCAGGTTCCGTTCCAGCGCATTTCTTGCATTGGCCAGCTGGTTCACCGTGATCCGGATCTGGTCCACATCGGTCTGCTCGGCCATCCCGGCATTGTACATGGTTCGTGTCTGCTCCAGGGTCTCTTCAAGGTTTACCACGTTTTTTCCAATGATATCAAGTGATTCTTTTGTAATAAGCACCAGGTAGTAAGCATTAATAACCGATTCTTTGATATTTAATTCATTGAACTCATAGTTCTGTTCGGATATCAGTTGCCCGAGTTTGGCAGTCTGTACCCCCACGATATATTGTCCGCTGAAGATCAGCTGTGACAGTTGCAGCCTGGCCGTACTCTGGTCAGAAAGCAGGATGGTGGTGGGGGGCATCATCGATTGAAGCACTCCTTCATAGTAGCTCCCCGCAGAATGGTTGTAAATGTCCTGCTGGGTCACTCCGGGAAAGGCTGCCGAAGTCTGGTTCCACGCTTCGAGCATCTCTTCCGGGGTAAAGGAAGGGGTCTCTCCCATGCCAAAGTTGAACTCCATTTCATAGTTGAAGTAGGACATGTAATCGACGGTTCCGTCTACCTGGGGGAGTCCCTGGGCAATGGCTTCCCAGATGCTTTTTCTGGAACGCTCCACTTCCAGGCGTGCGTTCTGCAGCGCCTTGTTGTAAGAGATGGCATGGTCGACTGCACCCTGAAGGTTAAGGACCAGTTGATCGGGGAGTTCCTGGCTGGCAGCCGGCTCCTGGCTCATGCCCGGAAGGATCATTCCCGCTACCAGGAGTATGGTGAGTAATGTTTTGCTAAATCGGTTTTTCATATCTATGGTCTGTTTTTTGCTACTTTATCTCTACCGATACAGGATGGATTTACACTCCTGAAGGAGTTTTCTCCCTTTTTTGGTCGATAATCCCCTGAAATAGGGAATGATCATATGCTCGAACAAATCTCTGCGGTCAAATCCAGCTTCCACCAGGCTGCTGTCGTGACCGAAAAGGTCGAATAGGGAATGGAGGGCGCGGTTGACAATGTCAAGATGAAGGTCGTCCCTGAAAACACCCTGTTCTATGCCGGTTTCAAAGAGCTTCTGGGTGATACTGTAATCGCGGATATCACCCGGATGTGCAAACTCCTTGAATACACCCTTGTGGTATTTTTTGAAATCATGAAAGAAGATTGGGTTCATCTGGGCCACCTGACTGATGGTAAGTTTTATGATCCTGAACAGCGCCTCAATAACATTGTCTGATTTATCAATCAGATCGTAAGCCTGTTCCCGGGTTTGATTCTTATAATGCTTAATCACCTCCAGCAAAAGGGTATCCTTGTCTTTAAACCGTTCGTAAATAGTCCGTTTGGAGATTCCCATCTCTTCAGCAAGGGCATCCATGGTCATGCTTCGAATTCCATACTTTCCGAACAACTCTCCGGACTCAACAATTATTCTCTCTCTGACTTCCACAGGTATTCATATTTTCGGCAATAATATGAAAACTTTTTTAGTTTTCTTAGTTTTCTGACCTGTTTTTTGTAAAAATTCGACGAACGGTATATGGTGACCGGTAAACCTGCGGTGGTTTACACTTAACCCCAAATTTTTACTATTTTTGCACGCAAATCTCACTAAACTATTTACGAGTGAATATCCCTTCTAAATATGATCCTTCAAGTGTAGAGGATAAATGGTACAGGTACTGGATGGAGCAGAAATTCTTCAGGAGCGTACCTGATGACCGTGAACCTTACTCTATTGTAATTCCCCCTCCAAATGTCACCGGCGTGTTACACATGGGGCACATGCTCAACAATACACTGCAGGATGTGCTGATCCGCAGGGCCAGGATGCTGGGTAAGAATGCCCTGTGGGTTCCCGGAACCGACCATGCCTCCATCGCTACCGAGGCAAGGGTAGTGAATATGCTGGCTGAGAAGGGAATCCAAAAATCTGACCTTACCCGGGAAGAGTTCCTGTCTCACGCCTGGGAGTGGAAGGAGAAACACGGAGGAATTATCCTTGAGCAGTTGAAAAAGTTAGGAGCATCCTGCGATTGGGATCGTACCTGTTTCACCATGGACGAAGCGCTGTCTGACAGTGTGATCAAGGTTTTTGTGGATCTGTTCAAGAAAGGAAAGATCTACCGCGGTGTAAGAATGGTAAACTGGGATCCCCAGGCCTTGACCGCAGTGTCCGACGAAGAGGTGAATTATCGGGAGGTACAATCAAAGCTCTATTATATTAAGTACCAGGTGGAAGGGGAAGAAGAGTTTGTCACCATTGCCACCACACGACCGGAGACCATTCTGGGCGATACGGCTGTCTGTGTGCATCCCGAAGATGAACGATTCAAAAAATTCCATGGCAAAAGGGTACTGGTCCCCCTGATCAACCGTTCGGTTCCGATCATTGTGGATGAGTACGTTGACCGTGAATTTGGTACCGGTGCACTGAAGATCACACCGGCCCATGATATCAATGACTATGAGCTGGGGATCAAATACAACCTGGAATCCATCGATATCTTCAATGATGACGGGACCCTCAATGAGGCTGCACAAATCCTTATTGGAGAAGAGAGGTTTAAGGCCCGGGAACTGATTGTTCCGGATCTGGAGAGGGCCGGCAACCTTGTGAAGAGCGAGGATTATGTGAATAAAGTGGGATTTTCCGAACGCACCGAGGCAGTCATCGAACCCAAGTTGAGCCTTCAGTGGTTTATGAAGATGAAAGAGCTCAGTGAGCCAGCCCTGGAACAGGTAATGAACGATACCATTCAACTGCAACCGGCTAAATTCAAGAATACATACCGTCACTGGATGGAAAATGTAAAAGACTGGTGCATCTCCCGGCAACTTTGGTGGGGCCACCGGATCCCGGCCTATTTCTATGGTGCAGGTCCCAACGATTACGTGGTGGCTGAATCGGTTGAAGCAGCAGTGGAGCTGGCAAAGCAAAAAACCGGTAATTCGGAACTGACTGCCGAAGCGCTTCGGCAGGATGAGGATGTACTTGATACCTGGTTCTCCTCCTGGCTGTGGCCCATCTCTGTATTTGACGGAATCCGGTATCCCGATAACGAGGATATTAAATATTACTATCCCACCAACGATCTGGTCACTGCACCGGAAATCCTTTTCTTCTGGGTGGCCCGCATGATTATTGCAGGATATGAATACAGGAATGAAAAACCATTTGATACAGTCTACCTCACAGGGATCGTACGCGATAGCATGCGGAGGAAGATGTCCAAATCGTTGGGCAATTCTCCCGATCCCATCGAGCTTATGAAGAAGTACAGTGCCGATGGAGTAAGGGTGGGGATGCTGCTCTGTTCTCCGGCTGGGAATGACCTGCTGTTTGAAGAGAGCCTTACCGAGCAGGGGAGGAACTTCAGCAA
>JAUVKN010000227.1 GCA_030596245.1 Bacteroidia bacterium
GGTGGATATCTATGTGGATGAAAAGTTCGTCCCCCCACCCTATCCACAGCTTAAGATCCATCGTGTTTCCCAAAAAATATCCCCCGTTCTGGCCATGGATGGATACGGAAATAATGTGACCGCCACACTAAGTAAAAAAGATGACAGGTATGTGGCAGGTTTCAAAAAGGAGAGATACCAGGGAATTACCGAGATGAGGGAGTTGATCATCGATCCTGGAACTTTGCCTCGAACAGACCGCATCTACCTCTTCCTGAATGGATGGATATTTCCCACCGACGCCAGCATCAATCTGGCGCTGTCCCAGGGAGAGAATGAAAAGATTGTGGCACCCTACCTACAGGTCATAAACAAATCAGGTCAATGGGAGACGATCATTGACAACATCGGTTTTCCACAGGGAAAGGACAAAACGACTATTACCGACCTTTCAGGAAAATTCCTGACTGAGAATCACCGGATCCGGAGTTGCACCAACATGGAGATCTATTGGGACCAGGCCTTCTTCTCCTCAACGCTTCCCGACGCGCCCCTAAAAACATTCAGGCTTGATCCGGTGGCTGCTGACCATCATTACCGGGGATTTTCCCGCATGTACAGGAAAGAGGGTCCCTATGGACCGCACTGGTTCGATTATGAAACGGTCACCACGGAACAGAAATGGCGTGACCTTTCAGGAACCTATACCAGGTACGGAGATGTACTGGAACTGGTTCAGGATCCTGATAACCAATATATTATTACCAATGCAGGGGATGAAACAACCATCGAATTCAATGCCGCTCAGTTGGAAGAGCTGCCAGATGGCTGGAGCAGGGACTTCCTGATCTATTCCGCAGGTTGGGTAAAAGACGGTGACATGAATACTGCCAAAGGCAACCGTGTTGAACCATTGCCATTCCATGGAATGACCCAGTATCCTTACAACAACACTGAATCCTATCCCGATGACCGGGAACTCAGACAATACCACAAAAAATACAATACCAGGGAAGTGACCGACCGGGAGTTCCGTCGTGCTGTGTTTGAGATGCAATGATTATATTTGGCGCTGGATGATGAAGATGAACGTGAGAAGGGGGTCCGGTTTTAGCCTGGCTATTTTGGCTGGTTTGATGAATCTGATTTCCTGTGATCAGTCTGAACCTGAGATCCAATTCAAAGATGTTACCGGGGAAGCTGGAATTGATTTTTTATACAATTTCGGCGACTACACCTACGAAAATATCCTGGAGAGCAGTGGTTCGGGCATTACTGTTTTCGACTATGACGGGGACCAGTATCTGGATCTGTACATGATGAACGGAACCTGGCTGCAAGGAATTTCCGATGAAGAGGGGAAAGTCTTCGAGAACACTCCTAACAAACTTTACCGCAACCTGGGCAACGGCACCTTCGAAGAGATCGGAGAAAAAGCCGGAGTTGATGACACACACTGGAGCATGGCGGCAGGAGCTATTGATTACGACCACGACGGCGACCAGGACCTCTATCTGTTGAACTATGGTCCCAACATATTTTACCAAAACAACGGCAACGGAACATTCACTGATATCACAGGCAAACTCGGTCTCCGGGGACCCGATACCCTGAATGGATTTCTCAAATGGAGTGTGGGTGTCTCTTTCTGGGATTATAACCGGGACGGACTCATGGATGCTTTTGTGGGTAACTTCCTTGCCTTTGATCCGGAATACATCTCCCCCACCACACCAGAGATGATGCCCCATCCATCTGAATATGCCGGACAGGCCTCCATGATGTATGAGCAGCAGCAGGATGGCTCTTTTGATGAGGTCACTGAAACCCTTGGCCTCTATTTCCCCGATTCCAAATGCATGGGTCTTACGGTATACGACTACGATGTGGATGGTGACCTGGACCTGTTCCAGGGCAATGATCACCAGGCCAATTTCATGTTCAGAAATGAGGGTGATGGCTTCAGCGATGTGGGGGTGGAAATTGGTGTGGCTGTGAATAGTCACGGACAAACCACCGGGTCCATGCACGGAGCCATTGGCGATGTGGATGGAGATGGTTTTATCGATTTGCTGGTACCCGACCTGAGGTACGGTGCGCTCTACCGCAACCAGGGAAACGGGAGCTTCGAGGATATTACCGAAAAGAGCGGTGTGGCTGCAGCCTTTTCAGGAAAGGGACAGTGGGCCTCTGCCCTGTTTGATTATGACAATGACGGGGACCTGGACATCTTTTCTGCCAACGGGACTGCAGAGGAATTGATCGAACAGTATCCCATATTGCTGGAAAATGACGGTATGGGTAACTTCACCGATGTGGGTCGTGGGCTGAGCCCCTATTTCTCCACAAAACGTTCCGGACGTGCTGCTGCTATCTGGGATTATGACAATGACGGAGACCTGGATATTATTGTATCCCACCTGGATCTGAAAGCCACGCCGGTCCTGTTGAAAAACCAGTGCCGGAACAACAACCACTGGCTCGGTCTAACACTGAAAGGGAGACAGGGTCCTGCATCTGCCATCGGGGCCAGGGTGATCGTTCACACGGAGGATGATATAAACGTTTATATTAACCAGTGGACCACCACCTACCTAACAAGCAGTGATCCAAGGCTCCACATCGGACTGGGCAAGAAAAAAAGAGTTGACCGGCTGGAAATCATCTGGTCGGACGGAACAACGGAGTTGTTTCCCGAACCTGAAATTGACCGCTACCTGACCCTCAAACAGGGCAGCGGAATCAAGAATAGATAAACCTGGCACCCCCCAAGAGATTGAAAATGCAGGTAAATGGTTAAATTTGGAAAATCAAAACAATTATAAATAACACTCCATGGATAACTACCATAACTTAAGTCGCGTGGTGGACCTCACCCACCCTGAAAAAAATATCATCTATAACATGACCCATGAAGAGGCCGTAGAGACGGTGAAATCAGGGGATGTAAAAAAAATACGGGAAATTGACGGTCAGTTTGCACTGATCTCTGTGGAGGGAAAATCGGTACACATGGCCAGGTCCATTGGCCGGCCCATTCGCTATTTTATCGCCAAACTGGTGGATGGTCCATGCCTGGTAGTGGGAGAGCGTATTGACGATATCTATGAACATTTGAAATCTGAAGGATTGGATGATCAGTTCCATCCTGCTTATACCCGCATGGCACCTGCCCACTATATCACCAGGATCCACCTGTTGGGCTGTCCAGATCCCAATCCCGAATATGAACGTTTTTTTGCCCCGCGGCGAAACAGCCTGAAAGGAAGTGATCCGCAGAGCATAGGTACCCTGTACATGGAGGCCCTGTACAACGAAATTAAAAAATGGTTGCAGACAAAAGCCACTACCGGTCCCATTGGCGTAAGTTTCTCGGCCGGGATTGACTCTGGTTCGGTATTCCTGCTGACCTATCATGCCCTGAGAGAGCTGGGTGAAAGCCCCTCCAGGCTGAAAGCTTTTACACTGAGTGTGGACGGTGGTGGTGAGGACCTTGTCCAGGCACGTAAATTTCTTGAATCTGTGGGACTGGAACTGTTCCTTGAGCCCATTGAACTGGAAGCTTCAATGCTGGATTGGAAGCGGACCATTCAGGTGGTTGAAGACTACAAACCATTGGACATTCAGGCTGCCACCATGAACCTGGCACTCATGGAGGGCATCCGCTCCAGGTATCCCGAATGGAAATACATATTGGACGGGGACGGTGGAGATGAAAACCTGAAGGATTATCCCATCGAGGAAAACCCGGAACTCACCATCCGAAGTGTCCTGAACAACCTGATGCTCTATCATGAAGGATGGGGTGTGGACCGCATGAAGCATTCACTCACCTACAGTGGTGGTCTTAGCCGTGGATTTATGCGAACCTACGCACCGGCCGACACCCTTGGATTTGAGTCCCTCAGTCCCTATACCCTGCCCAATGTGATTGAGATTGCCGAGGGCATCCCCTTCATTGATATGACTGAATGGGATCATGAAAAGCTTTACAAACTGAAGGGCGAATTGGTTCAACTGGGTATAAAAGCGGTCACCGGGATGGATATGCCTGTTTTCCCAAAAAGAAGGTTCCAGCATGGTGCTGTCACAGGCAAGACATTCAGTGAGCACTTCCCGGAACAGGAGATGGCTTACCGGCGGGAATTCGGACGAATCTATGAGTAAACAACAGGATCTTCAGATCGATGATCAATGGATCCGGAGTCTCCGTGGTACGAAAAACCATATTGATCCTCTCAGACCTGCCCATTTTCTCATAGAAAAAGAGAGAACCCTGTCGGGAACCATTGAAGATGTAATCACCATTTTTCTTACCAACAGGGAGTGCAGGTTCACCTGTCTGATGTGTGATCTCTGGAAAAACACAACGGACATTCCGGTTCCTCCCGGCGCCATCCCCACACAGATCGAGTGGGCGCTGGAACAGCTCCCCGCTGCCAGGCATATCAAACTTTACAACAGCGCCAACTTTTTCGACCCCGGAGCCATTCCACCTGCTGACTATCCAGGGATTGCGGCACTGGTAAAAACCTTTGAAACTGTTATCATTGAGAATCATCCATTGCTCACAGGGGAGTTGTGCCTTCAATTCGCAAGGATGATCCATCCCGGGCTACAAGTGGCCATGGGCCTGGAAACCATTCACCCCGAAGCACTTCACAAGCTTAATAAAAAGATGAAACCGGAGGACTTTCAGCGCTCAGTGGCATTCTTAAAGAAGAATGGGATCAGTTCAAGGGCATTCATACTGCTCAGGCCTCCATTTCTTACCGAAGAGGAGGGAATTCACTGGGCCAAAAAATCCCTGACCTATGCTTTTGAATCAGGTACCGATAGTTGCACCGTGATCCCAACCAGGGCCGGGAACGGAGCCATGGAGCATTTGCAGCAAAAGGGACTCTTCTCACCTCCCCGTATACAATCATTGGAGGAGGTCCAGGCATATGGTATCGGGCTGCGGGCCGGACCGGTATTTGCAGATACCTGGGACCTGGAACAGTTTTCCAGGTGTGACCTCTGTTTTGAAAAACGAAGGCAGAGGATGGAACAGATGAACCTGTTCCAGAAGAACCTTCCTCCTCTCTCTTGCTCCTGCTTAAATAATAGTCTCCTCTCTTCAAATTGAAAAATAATTGTTAGATTTGTTTTCTGCTAAAAACGAATGATTCTTATTTAGAAATGATTCAAATGAAAGAGAGACTTGAAGACCTGACGAATATACTGGTTAATAAAGGTTTGAAAGTAACTCCCCAGCGAATAAGTATTTTTGAGGCTGTTTGTAACCTTGGCAATCATCCTTCTGCTGAAAATATAATAAGTGAAATTCGACAGAAACAGCCCCATATTGCTACCGGAACAGTGTATAAGGTGTTGGATACTCTTGTGGAGAACGAGATCATTAAGAAAGTAAAGACAGAAAAGGAGATCATGAGGTATGATGGAATTTCCAGTAGCCATCATCACTTATACTGTTCAAGTTGTGATCAAATTGAGGACTATTGCGATGCTGAATTAGACCAAATATTAAGAGATTATTTCAAAACGAAAAAGTTGGCTGGATTTAAGATTGAGGAATTTGTACTCCAAATTAAGGGGAAGTTCGATAATTGCAATTAATATTTTCGCGTTTACTATATTTATAGGCTGAAAACGGATCTGAACTACTATGAACACGCGGACTATTACTATTATTCTATTATTATTTCTGGCACTGACCAGCTGTCAGTCACCCCGTAAAAAATCTGGCAAATCAACCCAAACACCTGCCACCTCTATCCCGGCTGATAATGGAGATTTCTTCCAGCAGATCTCACCGGACATTGGGGTGAACTTCAAACACTCCATCGGGGACCATCACCTTGACAACCTGGTGGAATCGGTGGGTGGAGGTGCCGTGTTCCTGGATTATGATCAGGATGGTTACATAGACCTCTATGTGAGCAATGGTGCTTATCATGAAGATCTGAGTGAAGGAGATCGTCCGGAAACAAACCCTGTGAATCACCTTTACCGGAACCGGCAGGACGGCACCTTTGAGGATGTCACAGAGAAGGCAGGCGTGGGTCATGCCGGATATGGAATGGGAATGACCGTAGGTGATATGGACAATGACGGATATCCCGAAATCTACATCACCAATTATGGTCCAAACGTACTTTATAAGAACAACGGTGACGGCACCTTCTCCGATATCAGTGAAAAAGCGGGCGTGGAGGGAGACAAGTGCAGCGTGGGTGCAGTCTGGTTTGACTATGACAATGATGGATATCTGGATCTCTATGTGGGAAACTACATCGACTTTGATCCTGAGTACGGATATTTCTACGCCCCCGACGGATTCCCGGGACCCATGGCTTATGATGGTCAGCAGGACCGGCTCTACCACAATCTGGGTGACGGAACATTTGAAGATGTGACGGAATCCATAGGGATCATTAATCCTGACGGACGTGCCATGGGTGTGGGTTCAGCGGACTTTGACGGGGATGGCTACATGGATATCTTCGTGGCCAATGACCATATGTACAACAATGTTTATCACAATAACCAGGGTAAAGGATTCGTGGATCATGCCATTATGTCAGGCATGGCATTCAACCAGGCTGGTGAGGCCACCATCAGCATGTCGGTGGACTTTGCCGATTACAATGGTGATGGTTTACTGGATGTATTTATGTCGGACGATACCTATTGTTCACTCTACAGGAACGAGGGCAATGGGGTTTACACCGATATGTCCTATCCTTCAGGAATTGCCATGGCCAGTGGTCCACATGTGGGATGGTCCTCCTCCTTTATGGATTATGACAACGATGGGGATGTGGATATTTTCAAGGTAAATGGGGAACTGAAGCACCTGTATGGACAGGAGGACCAACTGTTTGAGAATGTGGATGGTGAAAAATTCAGGGATGCCTCGGTGGAGTTGGGTGACTATTTCCATAAAGAGATGGTGGGACGGGGCGCATGTTTTGGAGACTATGACAACGATGGCGACCTGGATGGATATGTAGTTAACCTGGAAAACTACGGAGCTTTCATCCGAAACAACAGGGGCAATGAAAATAACTGGATCACCATTCAGCTGGTGGGAACAGAAAGCAACCGCGATGGCATTGGTGCCATGGTGAAAATCTCGGCAGGAGAGAGAGAGCAGGTTGGGCTGAGAAGAAGCACCACAGGTTACCTGTCTCAAAAT
>JAUVKN010000019.1 GCA_030596245.1 Bacteroidia bacterium
GCCAACTTCCGTCAGACCGGATGGATCAAGTACATTATAGTACCTTAAAAGCATCCAGTATCAGCTTGGTGGCAGCAGCCAAAATAGCAACCATTACGACATATCTGATAAATTTAGCCCCCCATTTTACTGCAATTTTAGTACCGATCCAGGCACCTGTCATATTTCCTGCTGCAAGAACTAGACCCATCCAGAGATTCACATCTTTGTGAAAAAAGAAGATAAGCAGTGCCAGAGGTGTATAGAGCAGTATCACAAATAGTTTCAGGGCGTTGGCCTTGACCAGTTCAAACCCACTTCCAAGCACCAGGCTGGTGAGCAGAAAGAATCCTACCCCCGCCTGGATGAATCCGCCGTAGATCCCTACAAAGAAAAACACGATCACCTGTATCCAGTATGGAATTGGGGGATGTTCTTCATGGCTGTTGATCCAACGGTTGGGATTCAGCAACATGAGAAAGAATACCAGGATCATTACACCGGCAATGGCCAGTTTCATCACTTCATCATTCAGATTCACTGCAATAAATGCACCTGCAATAGCACCTATTGCTGCAGGTATGCCCACCTTGAACCCGGATGGAAAATCCATCACCTTCTCCCTGTGAAATGCACTTACCCCCACCACATTCTGGAGAAAAATAGCGATCCGGTTGGTCCCATTTGCCACATTGGGCGGAAGTCCAAGGGCCATCAGAACCGGCAGCGTCAGTAGTGAACCGCCTGCGGCCAGGGTATTGATGATCCCGGCTACAATACCCACGGACACCACAAGGATGTAGGTATACCACTCCATCTATAATTGTCTAAGCAAACATGGGGAAATCTGCCATCATCTCATTCACCTCATGACGAACCTTTTCTATGAGCGGTTTATTGTCGATGTTCATGATCACACGGTCGATCTGCTCCACAATGGTTGGAATAAGATCCTCCTTGACGCCCCTTGTAGTGATTGCTGGAGTTCCCACCCTGATCCCACTGGTTTGGAACGGTGATCTAGAATCGAATGGCACCATGTTCTTATTGACAGTTATATCAGCCTCCTCCAGGATATTCTCCACCTGCTTCCCGGTAATATCCTCTGTTTTAGTACGAAGATCAATTAACATGGAGTGGTTATCGGTACCATCGGAAACCACCTTATATCCCTGCTTTATGAAAGCTTCTGCCATCTTTTTTGCATTCTTCATCACCTGCTTCTGGTATATTTTGAAATCATCGGTAAGCGCCTCACCGAACGAAACAGCCTTGGCAGCTATAATATGTTCCAGTGGTCCACCCTGAATACCCGGGAACACAGCAGAATTGATCAGGGAAGACATTTTCCTCACCGTACCTTTTTTTGTGGCCCTGCCCCAGGGATTATCATAATCTTTGCCAATGAGTATGATCCCTCCCCTCGGCCCTCTCAGGGTTTTATGGGTAGTGGAAGTGACAATATGTGCATATTTCATTGGATTGTCCAGCAATCCAGCTGCGATGAGTCCGGCCGGGTGCGCCATGTCCACCATAAATATGGCTCCGATCTTATCAGCAATGGCTCTCATCCGTTTGTAATCCCACTCTCTTGAATAAGCCGATGCACCACCCAACAACAATTTAGGTTTCTCTTTCAACGCCAACTCCTCCATGGCATCGTAATCCACACGACCTGTTTTTTCATCCAACCCATAGGAAACAGCCCTATAAAGAATACCTGAACTATTCACAGGAGATCCATGTGACAGGTGTCCGCCATGAGACAAATCAAGCCCCATAAAGGTGTCACCCGGTTCCAACACTGTGAGAAATACTGCCATATTGGCCTGGGCTCCGGAATGGGGCTGAACATTTACATATTCGGCTCCATAGAGCTGACAGAGCCTGTCGATGGCCAGCTGCTCCACTTCGTCAATTACTCCACATCCGCCATAATACCGGTGACCCGGATACCCCTCCGCATACTTGTTGGTCAGGCACGAACCCATGGCCTCCAGGACCTGCGTACTTACAAAATTCTCTGATGCGATCAGCTCAATACCCCTTTTTTGGCGGTTATGTTCGTGATATATGAAAGTAAAAACATCAATATGCCTCTTCATTGCTGATGGTTTTATAAATTATCTCCAAATTTAATGTTTTGATTCTGTAATATGGGGAAAGTTCATTCGTCTTTTATAAAAATTTATTCCAAGTGGAGGCTCTGCGTTATGAATGACAGTTAAGCAATTAAGATTCCGTGAAGCAAGAATAATAGCGCAGCTACCAATGCCCCGCTGAAAGGCCCCACCATCGGGATCCAGGCATACTTCCAGTCACTGCTCCCCTTATGATCCATGGGTAGAATGGTATGCATGATCCTTGGTCCAAGGTCACGTGCCGGATTGATGGCATATCCGGTAGTACCCCCCAGTGAAAGACCAATGGCAGTCACCAGGAGAGCCACTGGAAGTGCACCCAGGGTACCCAGCCCGATATTGGCTTCCACCTCACCACCCAGGGTCAGGGAAGGTTCAGCGATGTACAGGATCACAAAGATCAATACAAAAGTACCGATCAGTTCACTGATAAAATTACTGACTGGTTTCCGGATGGCTGGCGACGTAGAAAAACATCCAAGCTGAGCTCCAGGATCCTCGGTCCGGTTAAAGTGGTGGCGGTAAAAGAGCCAGACCGTGAAAGCTCCAAAGGCAGCCCCTGCCATCTGTGCAGCTATGAAAGGAATGACCTGACTCCAGGCAAACAATCCCGCCGTGGCAAGTCCGAGGGTCACCGCGGGATTGATATGGGCCCCGGATACCGGTCCGGCTACTGCTACTCCCACAAAGACTCCAAGCCCCCATCCCAGTGATATTACAATCCATCCGCTGTCGTGTCCCTTGGTCTCTTTTAGCACTACGTTAGCCACCACACCATTTCCTAAAAGTATGAGTAGAAAAGTCCCGATGAATTCTGCAATAATTTCGTTCATGGTAAAAAAGGTTAGTGGTTAGTTCGTTAGTGGTTAGTGGTCCCAGTTCTTTGCGCGGGAAATGGCCCTGTGCCATCCATCCTTCAGCTCTTTCTGGTTCTTTTCAGAAATATCCCTGATAAAGGTCCGGTCCATTGCCCACTGTTCACTGATCTCCTCAATGGTTGACCAATAATTCACAGCCAGTCCGGCCAAATAGGCAGCACCCAGTGCTGTGGTTTCGATGGTTTTCGGCCTGATCACAGGAATACCCAACAGATCTGACTGGAATTGCATCAGCAGGTTGTTCACCACTGCTCCACCGTCCACTTTCAACTCCCTGATGTTGATCCCTGCATCATCCTCCATGGCGTGCATCACATCGTTGACCTGGAAGGCAATACTTTCCAGGGCAGCACGTGCAATATGTCCGGCAGTCACACCACGTGTCAATCCTGCGATCATCCCACGGGCATATGGATCCCAATGGGGTGCACCCAATCCTGTAAATGCCGGGACAAAATAAACCCCTCCATTATCTTTCACAGACTCAGCCAGTTGTTCTACCTCAGCTGATTGTTTGATCAAACCCAGACCGTCTCGCAGCCACTGAATCACCGCCCCACCAATAAAAATACTTCCCTCCAGGGCATATGTGGTCTTACCCTCAATCTGCCATGCGATGGTGGTGAGCAGACTATTTCCGGAAAGTACCGGCTTATCTCCTGTGTTGCAAAGGATGAAACATCCGGTTCCATAGGTACATTTAACTGTTCCCGGGGACATGCACATCTGTCCAAATGTGGCCGCCTGCTGATCACCTGCAATCCCGGCAATTGGAACAGCCGTTGAAAGGATCCCATCTGATGTTTCGCCATACACCTCCGAGGAAGATCTCACATCGGGGAGTGCATTTTCCGGGATACCAAACAGTTCCAGTAATTCCGGATCCCATGACAGGGTATTAATATTATAGAGCATGGTCCGGCTTGCATTGGTCACATCGGTCACATGCACCCTGCCCCCGGTAAGGTTCCAGATCAACCATGAATCAACAGTTCCTACTGCAAGATCACCAGATCGTGCCTTATCCCTGGCTCCCGGTACGTTTTCAAGGATCCATTTCCACTTGGTCGCCGAAAAATATGCATCGATTACCAGACCAGTCTTGTCACGGATCATCTCCTCATATCCCTTAGCTTTCAAATCATCACATATTCCTGCAGTGCGCCGGTCCTGCCACACAATGGCATTGCACAACGGCAAACCCGTTTGTCTGTCCCACACCACAGCCGTCTCCCTCTGATTGGTAATCCCGATGGCAGTCAGATCTTCTGCCCCGATCCCTGCATTGTCCAGTGCTTCATTCAATACCTGAAACTGTGAGGACCATATCTCATTTGGATCGTGCTCGACCCATCCTGGTTTTGGAAAGATCTGTTTGAACTCCTTTTGTGCAATCCCTGCCATGGAACCGGAATGGGTAAAGACGATGGCCCTGGAACTGGTAGTACCCTGGTCAATGGATAAGATGTATTTGTTATGCATGTGAATGGTTATTGGTTAGGGGATATTGGTTAGAGGTTATTGGTTAGGAGGTATCCTTTTGCCAGGATTATGAAGGTCTCTGTTTGCTTTGTTTCCCAGTTCTTATTGTATCCCATCTCCTGGGCCATTATCTCTGCCACCCGGGGTGCAATACGTATGCTCTCCTGCGCATCCAGCTGTAGTGCACGGGTGCGACGAGCCAGGCAGTCTTCCAGGGTTCGTGCCAATTCCTCCCGAATGGCCCATACGATCTGTACCTTCAGTATGTGAAGTTTCTCACTGATAACCTCTCCCATTCGGGGATCCTTATCAATCATATCATTAATAAGTTTCAAATCAGAACCATACCAGTAGTGGGGACCCATCATGTTTACATCATCCATGTGCCCATGAATTTTCAGATCCCGGGAGATCGATTTCCGTTTATCCAGCTTCGATCTGACTGCGGCCACATCAACAACATCTTCACCCATCTTTCGATAGGTAGTCCATTTACCACCTGTGAGCGTGATTAATCCTGCATCTGAGACCAGGATCTTGTGCCCCCTGGATATCTCTTTGGTTTTTTTACCCTCACCGGAGGGAGCTGCCAGAGGCCTGAGGCCCGTGAAGACACTCAGAACATCCTCTTTTCCCGGAGGCACCGACAGGTATCTGCTGGCCGTTTCCAGGATGTATGACACCTCGGCCTCTTCGGCCTGAGGTTCCAATTCTGCCCTCTGTTTCTCCACGTCGGTGGTCCCAACTACGATCCTGTTGTGCCATGGCACCAGAAATAGCACCCTGCCGTCGGGAGTTTTGGGGATCATCAGGGCCTCTTCTCCCTTCAAGAATTGCCGGTCCAATACAAGGTGGACACCCTGACTGGGTTTCACAATATCTCTCGCTTCCGGATCCTCCAATTTAAGGATCTGGTCCACAAATACTCCGGTGGCATTGATGACCACTTTTGACTGTATTCCATAGATCTGTCCATTCTCCATGTCTTCTGCCATCACACCGGTCACTCTGCCTTCCTCTATGGTCAAGTCAATCACCTTCATATAATTCAGGGCCAAACCTCCATGTTCGTGCAGTGTCTGACACAAATTTACAGCCAGCCTGGCATCATCGAACTGGCAGTCGTAATACCTAACTCCTCCCCGCAAACTGTTTGTTACTATCGCAGGCAAGCTCTGCATCGTTTTCTTCAGGGAGAGCGGAACTGAACGGCCGATACTCAGTTTCCCTGCCATCAGGTCATAAAGGGTTAGTCCAATGGTATAAAAGGGAACACACCACCATTTGTAGCATGGAATAACAAAGGACTGATCTTTCACCAGGTGAGGTGCATTGTGTTTTAAGCGCCCCCGTTCCCGCAGTGCTTCCAGGACCAGGGCAATATTCCCCTGCGCCAGGTACCTCACCCCTCCATGAACAAGCTTGGTACTTCTGCTGGAGGTACCCTTTGCAAAGTCATCCTGTTCCAGCAGCAATGTCTTATACCCCCTGCTGGCCGCTTCCAATGCAGCACCAAGCCCGGAAGCACCTCCCCCGATCACTACCACATCCCCATAAATATCTGACTCTTCAAGTCTCTGAATTGCAGCTGTTCTGTCCATAAATATGCCTTTAGGGTGTCTGGAAATCAGTTATGGGAACTATTTTAAAAGAGTAGGAATAGGCATGCTCTGTCAACCTGTACCCGGGATGGGTCGTTGCTCCCCAGCTATTGTCACCTCCTACCCCCATCTGTTTGTAATCAATATTCACTGAGGTCAGATCCCTGGGTACCACATCTGTGGTGTGCCGGCTCAGAGGTTTGATCCCTTTCACATGTCGGCCATCTGTCCTTTCGGGAGATTCAAGATCCTCCATGAGATTGTGATGGACCGATACATTGATCAAAGGGATACCTTTAAAGAGTAATCCCACACCCTCCTTATTGGTTATGGCCGCCCATCTTACATCCTCCTTATTCCCATTTTCCTGGGGCCGTATGTAGGACCAGAACTGATTAGCAACAGTTCCGGAATAGAGATCCACAAATGCACTGGTTTTTCTATCCCAGTAAGACTCATGTGGTCCCCTGCCCAGCCAGGTAATGGTTTCGAATTCCCGTGGCATGACCATGTTCATCCCGAATCTTGGTATTTCCGGAAGCTCTTCAGCTGTCATTTCAAAAGCATTTGTTACGGTTACTTCGCCCAACCCATTGATTATATACTGACTGGTATAGTCGGCAATGGGCTCCCCATCCGTATCGTTCAGCAGGAATGTCACATCGATTATTACTGAACCGGAATTATCCTGTTTCACCTTCACATCCTGCACCTCTCTCCTCTCGCCGGCCTTCCGCCAGACTTTTGCCTTTCGATGATTGTTGTTCCCAAAATCGTTATCGATGGGAGCCCTCCAGAAATTAGGGACCGGACCACTAAGGAACAGCTCATGGCCTTCAAATTTGAACCGGGAGATCAGGCCCTGTTCTTTATCAAATTGCCACTCGAAGGAGTCTCCCGAAACTGTGATCAACTCTTTACTCTTTTCGTAGGAGAGGGATGGCAACTCACGCTGATCCGGAATTGCAGAAGTAGTGTAAGGCAACTGAAACTGCTCCCGGGCAATCACTGTACCTGCATCCACCAATCCGTCTGTGGACTTAAGGGAGGCTGCTATATTCAGGAAATACTCATTTCCTGCCTGAGGATCAATGTTATATCCCAGATTGAAATTCTTTTTCTCACCCGGTTTGAGGGTTAGGTTATCAATTGTACCGGATTGAAGGGTTTCTCCTTCAGACCTTATCACCCACTCAAATCTGAATTGATCCAGATTCAGGAAGGAGTATTTGTTTTCCAGTGTTACAATTCCCTTTCTAAGATCCCGGGCGCTGAAACCGATATGCTGATACACCTTTTTAACCTCCAGCAGGGTTGGTTTAATACCCCTGTCAGGGTTCACAACACCATTGTTGCAGAAGTTTCCGTCGGACGGTACCTCCTCTGGACCAAAATCTCCACCATAAGCCCAATACTCCTCGCCTTCATCGTTGGTTGTAAGTAGTCCCTGGTCCACCCAATCCCAGATAAATCCTCCCTGCAGGGCATCATACTTTTCGATCAGATCCCAGTAATCCTGCAGATTGCCAACACTGTTGCCCATGGCATGGGCATATTCACACTGTATGAGCGGTCTGGTGGGCGTTCCGGCAACACCAAGAGCATATCTCTCCATCTGTTCCATCCGCATATACATGGGGCAGAAAATATCGGTATTCTCCTCAAGGCGGGCCCGTTCATATTGAACCGGTCTTGTGGAATCGTTCTCTTTTAAAAAGTTGTAAGTGGCTTGAAAATTGATTCCATTCCCGGCCTCATTGCCCAATGACCAGATGATGATGGAGGGCTGGTTCTTATCGCGCTCAAACATATTCTCTGTCCGGAACAGATGGGCTGCCATCCATGTTGAATCCTTTGCCAGGGATTGCTCGCCATATCCCATTCCATGGGATTCAATATTGGCTTCATCCACCAGGTAGAGTCCGTATATATTACACAGTTCATACCACCGTTCCGGCTGTGGGTAATGAGATGTCCGGACCGCATTGAGGTTGTGACTTTTCATCAGCTGTATATCCTTCAGCATGGTCTGTTCATCCATCACATGTCCATTCACATCATGGTGCTCATGCAGGTTCACACCCTTCAGGTACACATACTGTCCATTGACGAGCAGCGTGCCACCACTGATTTCCACTGTACGAAATCCCACATCCTGTTTAATGGCTTCAATCACAACTCCATCTTCATCTTTCAGCGTAAGTACCAGCTGGTAAAGGTTTGGGATCTCAGCAGACCACTTTCTTACCGAAGCAAATGTATTTTCAAAAGAGGCCACTCCTGTTCGATCCCTCATTGCAACCTCAATGGATTCATCCATGAGAACCTGATTTTGGTCATCCACCAACTTTGCCTGCACAGAACCTGCAAAATTGGTATTTTCATCCAGATTGACCACCTCAACTTCCAGGTTGAATGTACCATCCCGGTAGGAGTTATCCAGACCTGCAATTACCCTGAAATCCCTGATGTGTCGGGGATCCCTTGCCATCAGGAAAACATCCCTGGTGATCCCGCCCATCCGCCAGAAATCCTGGTCCTCCAGGTAGCTGGCATCGCTCCATTTATACACTTCCACAGCCAGGGTGTTCTTACCCGGTTTGATGTAGGAAGTAATATTAAATTCGGCCGGAGTTTTGCTGTCTTCACTGTATCCAACCTTTTGTTCATTCACCCACACATACATGGCGGAACTGACCGCACCAAAGTGCAGGTATATTTTCTTTCCTTCCCATCCATCAGACAGGGTGAATTCAGTTTTGTAAGAACCCGTGGGATTGTAGTGCTTTTGCATGAGGGGCGGATTCTTTTCATGAGGATACTGCACATTGGTATAGATTGGATAATCATACCCCTCCATCTCCCAGTTGGAAGGCACATGGATCTGGTCCCAATCCCGGGTGTTATAATTGTCTTTGAAGAAATAAAATGGCCGTTCGCCCGGATTTTGTGACAGGTGGAATTTCCAGGAACCATTCAAAGAGTGGATCAGGCTGGATTCCCAGAGGTTTGACTCCCTTGCCTTATCCTCATCCCGGAAGGGTACAAACCATGCCCTGGGAGCTTCCCGGTTGATATTAAACACAGCCTGGTTTTCCCAATCCGGTGGATCTTTTTCATTGAATTCCACCCCTTCGTATTTGCTTTGAGAACAACTGGAAAAACCAATTGTCAGGGCAACAGAAACTGTCATGAGTGATTGCTGTAGTCTAGTCATATTTAATTTGCTGGGTTACCCACTAAAGATAATGATTGAAAACAAAAAAACACGATAAAAATTAAGACTATCAGAGATCAAAATCTCCCGGCAGATCTTCAAGGTACTCCTTCAATACCGCTTTTAATTCAAGGAGTACTGTTTCATATTCCGGTTTGTCAGCCATTCTGATATGAGCTGCTCTTTTCATAGGATCACTAAATTACTTTTTTTATTAGTTTTATGGCAAAGTTCAGTAATCAACGAAATACTCCCTAAGATGAAAATGCACCTTCAAAAAATGGCCCTTACACTGCTCTCTGTTTTTTTTCTAATTAACCTGTCCCGGGCACAGGATGCCGGCTCTCAAGGAGACAGGGCCATTGAATTCCCCGACATACCCGGGTACCTTACACTTAAATGTGATCTTCACATGCACACGGTGCTATCGGATGGATCGGTCTGGCCCAACATTCGCATCCAGGAGGCTTTGCGTGACGGTCTGGATGCCATATCGATCACCGATCACATTGAATATCAACCCCACCGTGACGATATCCCACACCCCGACCGGAACAGGAGTTACCAGCTGGCCCAGAAGGCTGCTAAAGGACAGGACCTGATCATTATCAATGGGGCTGAGATCACCAGGTCCATGCCCCCTGGCCATGCCAATGCCATCTTCCTTAAAGATGCCAACAAACTCGATCAGAAAGATGTCATGGAGGTATTCAGAGAGGCAAAACGACAGGGAGCATTTATATTCTGGAACCATCCCCACTGGACTGCCCAACAAAAAAACGGAGTTGCAACATTGTCGGAGATGCACCTTGAACTCCTTGCCGAAGGATTGATCAACGGCATCGAGATCGTCAATGAAAGCACCTATTCGGATGAAGCATTAATAATTGCACATGAGCATAATCTTACGATTTTGGGGACATCCGACATCCACGGATTGATTGACTGGCAATTTAATGTGCCGCAGGGAGGTCACCGGCCAGTCACACTTGTATTCGCAAAAGAGAAGAGCGAAAAATCTCTCAAAGAGGCGTTTGAACAACACAGGACAGCAGTTTGGTTCGACAATACACTGGTGGGGAATGCGGAATTTCTGGTTCCCCTGGTGGAGAGCTCACTGGAAGTTTCCCGCCTGGGTAAAGCTATGGTTCAGACCATTATGATCGAGAACCATTCCGACGCTGACTATATACTTGAAAACCTGTCAGAATACACCCTGCACAACCAGGCATCGGTCTTTGTTGTAAAATCCCATGAAGCCACAAAGATCCAGGTAAAGACCATTGATAAACTCCCCTCATTTAACCTTCGTTTCAGGGTTCTGAATGCAATCACGTCACCTGGCGAACATCCTGAAATTTCCATATTGGTGGAGTAGGCAGAGACAGCTTCTGAAATGAGGGTTTTGGTCATTACTTCATTGTATCCGATAAGATAAACAAAAGAATGCTCAAGTTTTTAAATAAACCATATCCTTTTAATGACGATCTAAGGCGTAATGCCAAAAGCATATTATTTATCAGTTTTGGTGTTATAGTTTTCTTATTTCTTTTTCAACCAATTGAAATCAGTTCTCTTTCAAAAAAGGAGATTTTTTATTTAGTTACCGGACTGGCTGCATCGACTTTTTTAGTCTTGACATTAAACCTGATCGTAATGCCAAGTTTGTTTCCTAAACTTTTTATCAGCAATAAATGGGATATAAAAAGAGAAATCATCTGGAACATTTGGATACTATTGGCTATTTCAAGTAGTGACTTACTATTTTATTCAAAACTATTGGGGATTTTCGACATCAGCTTCACAGACATTGGAAGAATTGTCTTATTGGGTTTTCTACCAGTTGCAGTGCTTATTATCATCAATCAAGACCGACTGCTGCGTTCTCATTTGAAATCTGCCACTCTCTTAAATGAGAAGCTGATTGGTAAAAAGGACCGTGATGAAAAACTAATTCAATTTGAATCGGAATACAAGAACGATGAATTAGCAATTAAACCAAACTCTTTGTACTTAATAAACTCATCGGATAACTACATCGAAATATACTACGAGAGAGAAGGTGCCATATCAAAAAGTATAGTTAGAAGCACACTGAAAAAGGCAGAACAAGAAGTAGGTGAGTATGATTTTATCTTTAGGTGTCATCGCAGATATATCGTGAATATAAACCATATTAAAGAAATTCAGGGAAACTCTCAGGGATATAAATTGTACTTCGAAAATATTGATTCTCCTGCACTAGTATCCCAAAAATTCATCCCCTATTTCAAGAAAAAGATCTAATCAGGTAAATATTCGTCCCTGATTACTACGGTTTTATCCCTAATATAGTGACCGGCCCCTTTTTCATCCAGAACAATCCCTTATTTTTTATTCTATCTCCGTTCCATCATAGTTTTGTCGCAGGATAATGATAAAACTAAGGGTCATGATAAGACAAATCGCCGCGATAGTAAGTGCTTACAATGAAGAAGGTACCATAAGATCAATTATAGAAGATATCTCGCGCATAGATATATTCGATGAGATTATTGTGATAAATGATGGGTCCGCAGATTCAACCGGAGAAATTATAATATCAATGAAAGAAAAGGTAGATCTTATTGATATTCATTTTTCAAAAAACATGGGCAAAGGTTATGCTATGGCAAAGGGAGTTGAAATCTCCAGTGCCAATTATTTAGTATTCATCGATGCTGATTTGAAAAATTTCACAAAAGATCATGCCGTTCAATTAATATTCCCAATAATAAACAAGAGAGCTGATATGGTTTTGGGTCAGCCATCTGAGACACTGATAAATCACGATGTAAACCCCTTTAAAGCCTTTACCGGTCAACGTGCATTGAAAAAGGGTGACATTTTACCAATAAAGGAGAAGATGAAAACAGCTGGTTACGGAGTAGAAACTCTAATCAATATGCACTTCATAGCCAATCGGAAAGTCATAAAATATGTTCGTCTCGAAAAGCTTATACACCCAACAAAATTTACAAAAACAGATAAAAAGAAAGCCATTAAAGAGTTCTTTTTTGAGGGAATCCAGATCTTAAAAACCTTCGTCTTAAACATTAAGATCCTTATTCCTTCCAACAAGAACAAAATCATAAACAGTATTAATAAATAATCTCCACAACAATGAATATTCTATTAGTTTATCCAAAATACCCAGACACTTTCTGGAGCTTCAGAGATGCATTGAAGTTTATCTCAAAAAAAGCAGTGAATCCGCCCCTGGGACTAATCACGGTCTCGTCCATTTTGCCTGAAAGCTGGCACAAAAAATTAGTTGACATGAACATTGAATCTCTCTGTAAAAAAGATATTCTCTGGGCCGACTATATTTTCATCAGTGCAATGAATGTGCAACAAGAATCAACATTGGAAACTATTCATAGATGTAAATCATTAAACAAGAAAATCGTTGGAGGTGGACCACTCTTTACAGAACAACCTGAAATTTTCAGCATGGTAGATCATCTTGTTTTAAATGAGGCAGAATTAACATTACCAGAGTTTCTAAATGATCTGGCAAAAGGAATCCCGAAAAGGGTATACCAATCTGATGCATATGCTCAATTAACCGACACTCCCTTACCTGATAATTCACTGGTCAAAATTTCAAAATACAACACCATGAACATCCAGTTTACCAGAGGCTGCCCCTTCAATTGTGATTTTTGTGATATCACTGCCCTTTTGGGACATGAAGTAAGAATGAAATCGACCCAACAGATCATCAATGAACTGGAGGCACTATATGACATAGGATGGCGAAACAACGTCTTCTTTGTTGACGACAATTTTATCGGAAATAGAAAGGTGTTAAAAAGTGATTTATTACCTGCAGTGATTAATTGGATGGAAAAGAGAAATTACCCCTTCATATTCTCCACAGAGGCCTCGATTAATTTGTCAGATGATAACGAATTGATGGAACTAATGACTAGGGCTGGATTTTCAACTGTATTTATTGGAATTGAGACCACTGAAGTAGCAAGTTTGGCAGAATGCGGGAAGATACAAAACATTAACAGGGACCTGATTCAAAGCGTTCACAGGATTCAGGAGAATGGACTCGAAGTCACTGGTGGATTTATCCTGGGTTTTGATAACGATACCCCATCAATATTTCAAAAACAAATCGATTTTATCAGGGAAAGTGGAATTATAACTGCAATGGTAGGATTGTTAAACGCCCCAAAGAAGACACGGCTATATAAAAGACTGAAACAGGAAGGGCGGATTACCAATGAGTCCAGTGGTAACAATACCGATTTCTCATTGAATTTTATTCCTAAAATGGATAGAAAAGAGTTAATTGAAGGTTACAAAAATGTAATAAAAGGCATTTATGGGGGGAGGGAATATTATAAAAGGGTCACAGACTATTTAAGGCGGATTAATCCTGATAAACATATTCGAATGAAGCTTTCATTAAACCATCTCATGGCATTTTTCCGTTCGTTTGTGAAATTAGGAATATTCGATGTATACAGAAGACAATATTGGAAACTGTTGTTCTGGACACTTTTTACACAGCCAAGACTAGTGCCTCTGGCAATCACATATTCTGTATATGGATTCCATTTTAGAAAAGTATTTAAAGACGTTTTATAAATAGAATTATGAACAAACTAAGAATCGGAGACCTGACCATAGAAACACCAATTATTCAAGGAGGTATGGGTGTAGCCGTTTCACTGGCAGGTCTGGCCTCAGCTGTAGCAAATGAAGGAGGGATTGGTGTAATATCAGCTGTAGGTATAGGGATGACAGTACCAGGATACCGAAAGAATTTTCAAGAAGCCAATAAGACCGCACTGAGGAACGAAATTCGAAAAGCCCGGTTAAATTCAAATGGGGTAATCGGTGTCAATATCATGATGGCCGTATCAGACTTCGAAGATTTGTTACGAGTTGCTTTGGAAGAAAAGATTGATGTAATATTTATTGGAGCCGGATTGCCTTTGAGAAAACCGTCTGCTATTGCCACAGATTTATTGGAAACTACTTCTGCAAAATTTATCCCAAAGGTTTCTTCAGCCAGGGCTGCAAGGATTATCTTTCGGCATTGGTCGGAGAAATACAATCGAATCCCGGATGCAGTTGTTGTTGAAGGCCCACTCGCCGGGGGGCACTTGGGATTTAAAAAGGAGAAAGTCAACGAGCCTGAAAATACCTTATCCTCAATCGTTAATGAGACTGTTCAGATGTTGAGCCTTTTTGAGCAGATATATGGAACCGAGATTCCGGTTATTGCAGGAGGGGGGATATATTCAGGGAAAGATATGTTTGAAGTAATGAATCGAGGCGCCAAAGGTGTAAAAATAGGCACACGTTTTGTTACAACATATGAATGTGATGTATCAGATAGTTTTAAACAAAATTATCTATCCTGCTCCTCCAGCGATATTACGATCATTGATAGTCCTGTCGGTCTTCCTGGAAGAGTAATCAAAAATGATTTCGTTGGTCAGATACAGGCTGGTAAACAAAAACCCATAAAATGCCCATGGAAATGCCTCAGAACATGTGATGTTAAAAATGCTCAATTTTGCATTGCAGAGGCACTGTTTAATGCAGCCCAGGGAAAGTTTACAAACGGATTTTCCTTTGCCGGAACCAAAGCTTATCTGGCAAATGAAATAATAACTGTAAAAGAGACATTTAACCAGATAATAAATGAGTATTTTCATGCACAAGAAACAAGCATATTGAGGCCCTATGAATACCAATGAGCAGGTTAATGGAGGAAGATAAAGAACTCAACGCGATTAATTATGTTGAAACTCCTCTTGCCAAAGGCATCTATGAAAATTACGCCTTCAACAGATGCATTTTCACTAATTCTGATCTTTCAAATATTATCTTTGTGGAGTGTGAATTTGTCGAGTGTGATCTGCGCAGATCCTTTAACCTTTCAATCGATCCGGAGTTAAACAGGATAAGGAGAGCTAAATTCTCTGCTGAGGGAATTACTGGTCTCCTTGATAAATATGATCTTACCATTGATTGAACCTTGAGCATATGTTTTTTATAGCTACAGTTCCGGTTGTGTCCAATAAGTTGCTATATTGGAGGTTGTCAACACAAACCTTCCAAAACCAACACAATGGAAACCATTAAGAAATCGCTTCTTTTTAACGCAAGCTGCACTGCTCTGGTGGTTACAGCACTCACTTTTGCCACAAGGGCAGGCATGATCGAGCCCTGGCGTGCTGAGTTTAATCTGACTGCCGAACAGGTGGGATGGATTATCGGTACTGCTTTCTGGGGATTTACCCTGGCCATGGTGGTGGGCGGACCGTTGGTGGATATTATCGGGATGAAAAGAATCATTTACGTGGCCTTCACCTTCCATGTGGCAGGAATCCTGCTCACCATTTTTGCAGGAGGATTCTGGACTCTTTTTTTCTCAACGCTACTCATCGGAGTCGCTAACGGAAGTGTTGAAGCGTCCACCAATCCACTTATTACGGCAATGTATCCCAATGATAAAACAAAGAAGCTGAATCAATTCCATGTATGGTTTCCCGGGGGTATTGTTATTGGGGGGTTGCTGGTATTTGTCCTGGGCGCACTGGGATACGGGTGGCGGACCCAGATGGCAGCCATGCTCATCCCCACCCTTCTTTACGGGCTCTTTTTCTTTCGTGCCAAATTTCCGCAAACAGAAAGGGTCAGCGCCGGCTTTTCATACAAGGATATGCTCAAAGCATGCGTCTCTCCCCTGTTCCTTTTTATGGCTGCTGCCATGTTTCTGACCGCAGCAACCGAGCTTGGTTCCAATCAGTGGATGACAGCCCTTCTGGAGAATGTCATGGAAGCGGAAGGAATTCACTCCATCCTTCTGCTGGTATGGATATCAGGGATCATGGCTGTTGGACGTTCTGTAGCCGGACCCATTGTTCATAAGCTCTCTCCCAGTGGAGTATTGCTGGGATCTGCCATTTTCTCCGGTTTGGGATTGTTCCTGTTGAGTATTTCCAGCGGCTATTGGAGTTTTGGTGCCGCTGCAGTATTTGCAATTGGTATCACCTATTTCTGGCCCACCATGTTGGGATTTGTGAATGAGAACATTCCCAAAAGCGGAGCGCTTGGACTGGCCATTATGGGTGGGATCGGATTCCTGGGAGGTGCTGTCGCGCAACCTCTTCTTGGCAAGATATACGACATTAGGTTCGAGGCACTGGGCGACAGCCTGGCTGCAGGTTCGGCAACGCTGCGGAGTGTGATCGTACTTACTGTGGTCCTGACTGTGGCTTTTACTTACCTGTACATCAGGCAAAGGAGAGTAAAAAGTTGAAAGTGTGCTTCGCGGCTAGTGAAAAGTTGAAAATTGAAAGAGTGCTTCGCGGCTAGTGAAAAGTTGAAAATTGAAAGAGTGATGAAGAGGTTTATACTTCCTTTGATGGTGGTGGGCATGGTGATTATGTCCTGTACTCAGGGTGAGGAGAAAGAAGGGCTTAGGCCAAACATTTTGTTTCTGCTGGCCGATGATATGGGATATGGGGAACCTGGTTCTTACGGTCAGGAAATCATTCAAACCCCGGTACTGGATGATCTGGCCAGAAAAGGGATGCGGTTTACCGATTTTTATGCCGGAAACTCTGTTTGTTCCCCTTCCAGGGCTGTGTTGATGACCGGTAAACATGCGGGTCACGCTACCATTCGGGGCAATAACGGTGTCTTCGAAAATGATGTCTGGACCAGAGTTCCCCTAAGAAAGGATGAGATCACCCTTGGAGAAATGCTTGGTGAGGCAGGGTACCAGACTGCGTTTATTGGGAAATGGCACCTGGATGATCCCAATGATGAATCAACCTGGGCAATGAACAGAGGATTTGACTACGCCATTCAGGAACAGTGGCCATCCCGCTTCGGGGGAAAACAATACGACGGGCTGGTTCACTGGATAAATAGTGCCCGTGATTCTATACGATATGACCAGGATAATTATGATTGTATTGATGAGTTCCGAACCGATTTTATCCTGGAATACCTGGATCAAAAGGATGAAGATAAACCTTTCTTTATCTTCATGTCCTACCGGATCCCCCATGCCCACGAACGCTATACCCGCAACAAAGAATTGTATGCCGGGCGTGGATGGAGCGAGACAGAACGCAGGCATGCTGCGCGCATTACCCTTCTTGATGGACAGATAGGCAGGTTGTTTAGTAAGCTGGAAGATATGGGTGAACTTGAAAATACCATCATAATCTTTACCAGCGACAATGGGCCCCATTCTGAGGGCACCCACGATCATCTATTCTTCAACAGTGCGGGTGGTTTGCGTGGATATAAACGAGATCTTTATGAAGGGGGGATCAGGATCCCTCTGATTGTGAGGTGGAAGGATAAGATTGAAGCCGGATCAATTTCAGATCGTGTGGGTGCCTTTCATGACTTTATGCCCACCCTGGCAGAAGTTGCAGGTATTGAAACTCCTGAGCAGAGTGATGGGATCTCGCTTTTACCAGAACTGCTGGGAGATAATTCCAATCATCACGAATTCCTTTATTGGGAATTTCAGCTGGATGGTTGGAACCGGACACTACCCAAAGGTGGATTTCGCCAGGCAATTCGAATGGGAGACTGGAAAGCTGTCAGGTATGGAGTTGAATCGGAAACTGAACTCTATGACCTTGATAAGGATATGTACGAAACCAATGATGTGGCTCAGGACTATCCGGAAATATTGACAAAAATGAACAGCATTTTCAAGGATGCCCGGACAAATACCGAAGGATTCCCATTTGGCGGAAAAGTTCAGGACTATAAGGCAAAAGAGAGATATTTTTCAACTTCAACAAGCAAATAATCCATCCATGAAAAAGCTTCTACTTTTTATTCTTGGCGCAGCACTACTCGCCGGATGTAACTCAAAATCAGACACCAGCTCGCGCCAGGTGATGCTTCTCGATTCAGATTGGATGTTTATCAATGCCGAGGTGGAAAGCGGAGAAAGACCCGAAACTGCTACCGCAAACTGGGAGACCGTAAGCGTTCCTCACGACTGGGCTATATCAGGTGAATTTGATAAATCACATGATGCACAGAAGATCATGGTGATGGAAGATGGCGAGCGGGTTACAAAAATGCGAACAGGAAGAACCGGTGGTTTGCCACACATCGGGATAGGCTGGTACCGGAAAGAGATCCTGATTCCGGCCTCTTTTAAAGGAAAACAGATCCAGATTGAATTCGATGGAGCCATGAGTCATGCCCAGGTATACATGAATGGCACTTTTGTTGGAGAGTGGCCCTATGGGTATGCCTCATTTGGTTTTGACCTGACCCCGCATGTAAAATTGGGTGAACAAAACCTGCTGGCCGTCAGGTTGGAAAACAAAGTCGGGTCATCGCGCTGGTATCCGGGCGCAGGTATCTACCGCAATGTTAGATTGGTAGTAACGAACCGGGTTCACGTAAAACGTTGGGGCACTTACGTGATCACTCCTGATATAGACGATGGGAATGGAACGGTACAGTTATCTACCTCCATTCTGAATCATACCGGGACTACGAAGATGGTAACAGTAGAAACCAGCATCCGTGATGATGGGGGAATCATTGTGGCTGAGACCACCTCAGATTTGGAGATTACAGGAGAATCAACCGTAGATCAGACCTTAACAGTACCCGAACCAATGCTCTGGTCGACCGAAGATCCAACACTCTATAGTGCGGTTACCAGGATCCTGGAAAATGGGAAGGAAATGGACAGATATACGACGCCTTTTGGATTCCGTTTTTTTGAATTTACCAATGACAATGGTTTCTTTTTGAATGGAGAGCGGGTCCAGTTAAATGGTGTATGCCTGCACCACGACCTTGGGCCATTAGGAGCCGCTGTAAATCTCTCTTCACTGCGCCACAGGATGAAGCTGCTTCAGGAGATGGGTTGTAATTCCATACGTACCAGTCACAATCCTCCTACTCCCGAAATGCTCGACCTGGCCGATGAAATGGGATTTTTGGTGATTGATGAGGCCTTTGATGAGTGGAAGTACCCCAAATGCAAAAATGGTTATCATACCTTATGGGATGAATGGGCGGAAAAAGATATGACTGCCCTGATCTACCGTGACCGCAACCACCCGTCTGTCATCATGTGGAGTATCGGCAATGAAATTCGGGAACAGGGAATCGAAGGAGGGGCTGAGTTCTGTCAGTTCCTGGTGGACATTTGCAAGCGTGAGGATCCAACCCGTCCCACCACCGCCGGATTTAACCAGTGGGAACAAGCCATAAAGAACGGATTTGCCGATATAGTGGATGTGGCTGGATGGAACTACAAACCTCAGCACTATGGTTTCATACATGACAAATTTCCTCATTGGAAGATGTATGCCAGTGAAACAGCTTCAACTGTAAGTTCACGCGGTGAATATTTTTTTCCGGCCGAGGAGAAGATACACTTCACCCGTGAGCCCTTCCATTCCAATTCCTTTGACATGGAGTTTCCACGCTGGGCTACTTCTCCCGACAGGGAATTCGCGGCTCAGGACTCGTTCCCATACATGGCCGGTGAGTATGTCTGGACCGGTTTCGACTATCTGGGTGAACCAACTCCGTATAACATACAATGGCCCTCCAGGAGCTCTTATTTTGGGATCATCGACCTTTGTGGGATCCCAAAGGACAGGTTTTTTCTCTATCAGAGCAAATGGACTGATAAAGAGGTGCTTCACATTCTTCCTCACTGGAACTGGGAACCCGGACAATCGGTTTCTGTGCATTGTTATACCAGCTTTGAAAGGGGAGAACTGTTCCTGAACGGAAAAAGTCTGGGGATAAGAGAAACTGATCCCTCCTCTTTGTACACGACTTATCGCCTGGTATGGGATGAAATCATCTTTGAGCCAGGAGAATTGAAGGTTGTGGCCCTGGACAGCGATCATAATCCGGTCAAGGAGGCATTGATAAATACCGCCGGTGAACCTGCTAAAATAGTCCTTGAAGTGGATCGGGATGAAATTCTCGCAGACAGTAAAGAACTTGCTTTTGTTACCGTTACCATCACCGATGAAAATGGTATTGTTTGTCCACGCGCCAATAATCTGGTGCACTTTACTGTGGAGGGTTTAGGTACCCTTAGGGCTGTTGGAAACGGAGATCCCACAAGTCTAGAATCATTTGTTGAACCACATCGGAAGGCGTTTAACGGAAAGTGTATGGCCATTGTGCAATCGACCGATTCATCGGGAGAATTCACACTCACAGCAAATGGAGAGGGACTGCAACAACAACAAATTTCCATTAAAACAGATAATTGATCATGAAACAACTTTCTATCCGCATGCTTATTCTTGTTATAAGTCTTGGCTTGATGCAGTGCAATCCACCAGACAGGGCTGATGCTGAATTACCCAATATTATCCTCTGTATGGCAGATGACCAGGGCTGGGGGGATATGGGTTATAATGGACATCCGGTGATCCGGACCCCGAACTTTGATGCAATGGCGAAGGAGGCACATCGTTTCGACCGCTTCTATGCTGCAGCCCCTGTCTGTTCACCTACCCGGGGAAGTGTTATGACCGGCCGTCACCCCAACCGATTTGCCTGCTTTTCCTGGGGCAGAACACTCCGACCACAGGAGATCACCATTGCGGAAGCTTTGAAAGAGGCTGGATATGTGACCGGGCATTTTGGAAAATGGCACCTGGGTTCTGTTCGGCAGGGGAGCCCGGTTAATCCGGGTGCAAGCGGATTCGATGAATGGTTCTCAGCACCCAATTTCTTTGACAATGATCCCATCCTCAGCCGGGAAGGTATTGCCATACAGACCAGTGGTGAAAGTTCCATGGTGACTGTGGAAGCCGCACTGGAGTTCATGCACAAACATGAAGGCAAAGGGAAGCCCTATTTTGCTGTTATCTGGTTCGGTTCTCCTCACGGACCACACCGTGCTGTGGCAGAAGATAGGATCATATATGCCGATCAACCGGAAGCATTACAGCACTTCTACGGTGAAATTACAGGAATGGATCGTGCCTTTGGCAAATTGCGATCAGCATTGAAACAGTTTGATAGCAATAAAAATACCATCCTGTGGTATTGCAGTGATAATGGAGGATTACCAAACGTGGGAACCACCGGTGGAAGGGGAAACAAAGGCCAAATCTATGAAGGCGGCCTGAAGGTGCCGGCATTGATTGAATGGCCGTCGAAACTCGGTGAACCAAGAGTTATCCGGATCCCCGCCAATACGTCCGATATCTTTCCGACTTTGCTTGACATAGCAGGAATTGAAGCAGATCCTGGTTATCCTCTGGATGGTATTACTCTTCTTCCTGTGCTTCTTGGCAAAACGAACAAACGAACCGTTCCAATGGGATTTTGGCACTATCCCGGATCAGGAGTGCGAACCCCAAGTGCTGAATGGATGCGTGAATTACTGGAAGCCCAGAAAAATGGGAATATGGTGGGTGACTCTGTCCGTTTGCGTCTTAACGATATCCTGATTACACCCTATCCGACAGATTCTCTGCCCGGTCATGCTGCATGGCTGGACTGGCCGTGGAAACTGCACCGTATTCCAGATAAAACAGGGAGTATTACCTGGGAGCTCTATAACCTTACAACGGACTCCCTGGAACAGGTCAACCTGATCGATGAGCAATCCGATCGAATCACCTCCATGAAACAATCACTTGAAAAATGGCAGAATTCTGTGGTTCAAAGTATGAATGGAGGGGATTACTGACAGAACCATGAAGAAGATAATTGCATTCAATGGCAGTCCGCGTCCCACAGGCAATACCTCTCACCTGCTTCAAAGATTCATTGAAGGATCCAATGGGAATACCGTGGATCCGGAAGTGATCCTTCCCCACAAATTAAACCTTGAGTATTGCACCGGATGTCTGCGTTGCAACCTGCTGAGGCGATGTTCCATTTCGGGAGATGACTGGGGCGAGCTTAGCGCAAAGATCCTGGAAGCAGATGTGCTTGTGTTTGCAGCCCCTGTTTACTTCCACCATGTACCTGCCCCGTTGAAGGGTATGATGGACCGGTTTCGTTCCTTCATCAATGTGCAGATTACTGCAACAGGACTTATCCACACACCCTGGCACCAGTGGAATAAAGATTTCGTGCTCATACTGAGCCTGGGATCCTCCGATAGCTCCGATGCCGATCCTGTTATAGATCTCTTCAAGTTTATGACCTCCATCCTGGGATCCGGGAACAGGCTGCATGTGATCACCGCCACCCGCCTTGCCGTCGTAAAACAGGTAATTAAAACCGAAGAGGAACTGACAGAACTATACAGCAAATTGAGATTACCCGTTGAGTTGGCCCCCGGTGATTTCCAACAAAATATGAAACGCCTTGATGAGTGCAGGAACCTGGGCTTCAAACTTTCAAAAGATCAATAAAGTGAAATTAAGGGATTATTTATACCTTGTCCGCCATCTTAAAAAAAAACAGCTCTAAAACCTTATAATTATGAAAATGAACATGCTCAAATGTACTGCTGCATTATTTATTACGGCAATGATACTCTCTTCCCTGGTAACCAGTTGTTC